>RDYJ01000072.1 GCA_004293145.1 Nostocales cyanobacterium
TAAATCAGATTTACAACCAATTTCTTTATCTTGTATCTTGTCTGCTAGTGATTGGCAAAATCAACAATTACAGATGGAAGCTCTCAGGGAAAAGTTACCCCGTTTAGTCTGGCAAAGTGCTGGTATTTGTAGAGAAAAATCAAGTTTGGAAAATGCGATCGCTACAATTGAATCTTGGCAACAGGATTTCACTACTTTGCCTTTGAGTCAATTCTTGCAAAGTTTACGCCCCACAGAATCAGCCAATTTTAATTTACCCGAAGTTGATCAGCAATTGCGGCTTTGGGCAGAAACTCGCAATTTATTAGATGTAGCTTATTTAATTATCAAAAGTGCTGCTTTTAGAACTGAAAGCCGGGGTGGACACTACCGCTTAGATTATCCCCAATCAAACCCTGATTGGCAAGTCCACACAATTGTCCAATATCATCATTGGTGGAAATCTCGCTAAATATCACCAGATGAAACACAATCCAAAATCCAAAATCTAAAATTTTCTTAGCGTGTACCGCTACCATGTTGACTATTCGGCGCACCATAATTTGGCGGAATATAGACATCTTTACTGACGTTATTTATTTCATCAATAGTTAGATTAAAGCTTTCAGTCTCGCTCATACCATTTAAAATTAAAGTATGAAAGTTCATTTTTACATCTACCATTCTGGGCATTAATATCAAGGTACTCACTATACATAAAATCACAATACTTGTGATTCTCATATTTGTTTCCAGCGATTTGAGTAGATGTCCTAACATATAAATTTGTCCTAATTTTTGTTGATTTCAAATTTAGATTGATCACATACTTGTCGGTTAAAAAGCTGAAAGCTGTAAATTGGTTTGGAGAAAGGTTAAATGGTAAAGGTTAAAGGTTTTTCTTCGCCTTTTTCCCTTAACTGCATAGTATTGAGATTGATTTAAAAATTACCTGTATTAACTTATTGCTGAATACGGTGAGCATGATATTTTAATCAACTTAAGTAGGCAGGAGGCAGGAGAGAAGAGGTTTTTAGGCAACTTGACGTTTCGTTACATACTTCTATTTTTTGCGCCTTGCTACTTATATGATTAAGAAATATTACTAATATGCCCTCTTTAGCATCACTCATAAGATGGATATTAATCAGTTATCAGGGTAAAGTCATATATTTAGGTTATTTTTAATCAAAGCTTAATTTTTTTACGTGTAATTACTAATGTTTTTTAATCAAAAAGTATAAAAAGTTGTTAATAGTGATTAATCTTAATGAATTTTCATAGAAATTTTTATTTCTAGATAATTAGAAACTGTCATCTCACTTAGGCAAACTCATAGCGATTTTTGCCCAGATGCTTGGCCTGGTACATTGCTGTATCGGCTTGTTTAATTAAGGTTTCGCTGTTTTTGCCATTGATAGGGTAAATACTAATGCCAATGCTGGCTGAAACTTTAGTGACATGACCATCCAAAACAATTGGTTCTGTTATGACACTTAACAATTTTGCGGCTACTGTTGCAGCTACTTGGTCGTTAGCAATAGCTCGTAAAATTACAGTAAATTCATCACCACCTAAACGAGAAACGGTATCACTACTACGTAAAGCATGATTGAGACGTTGGGCAATAACTACCAGCAAGTGATCGCCCATATCATGACCTAAAGTATCATTAATTGTTTTAAAGCCATCCAAATCAATAAATAATAATCCCAACATAAAATTATGAGTTTGCGACCAGTGAAGAGATTCCTCCAGTTGTTCATGGAAAAATTTACGATTAGATAGACCAGTCAGAGTGTCATAGTATGCTAATTGCCGCAGGTGGTTTTCCTGGATTTTTAATTCATGATTAGAGCGAAATAAATCATTAGCAGTATGCTTGAGTTCTTCCTCAATTTGTTTGCGTTGAGTGATGTCTCTAATCACCCCAACTAAAAATAAATTGCCGGCAGCATCTTTATGAATAGACCGCTTTGTGGCAATTAAATAAGTCTTCCCATTAGCATCAGTAAATTCTTCTTCATGTTCCTGGGGTTGATGAGTCTGAAACACAAGATTGTCTTGTTGCTTAAACACATCAGCTTGATATTTTGGAAAAAGGTCATAGTCTGATTTTTCTATCAATAAATTATAGGAATAACCGCTAAATTGACAATAAGCCTCATTTAAAACAATCCATTGATGCTGTTCATTTTTGACAAAAATCGGGTCAGGAATCGAATTGATAACTTGATGTAAAAATTCCTTAGAGCGTTTTAATTCTTCCTGTACATAAACAATCTGTAAAATCATAGCAATAGCTGAACTGTAAAAAGTTAACCAGGCGGGAATAATGGGTATCCACCACCCAAATAAAAAGGCGATGTAAACACTAATACTCAAACCAAAACCAGTTATTAAAAATGTGCTGATACTATTTCTTAACCGCTTTATTTTTGAGATAATTAATGAGCCAATAAAAGACCACATAAAAATCCATAAACTTTCTATAAAATCAGACCAGACTTTGAGTAAAGGTCTGCCTTGGAGAGCAGCAGAAATTAATTCATTGATAAAATAAGCTTGTAATTGGACACCCGCTATAGGTTGTGCCTCACTCATACCAATCAGAGGACTGGAATAGGGGATAAAGACAAAATCCTGAAGACTAGGTGCAGTAGAACCGATTAAGATAATGCGATCACGAATCAATTTTTCTGGAACTTTATCTGTTAATACATCTTGTAAAGATACATGATCATAACCACAAGGTTGGGCAGATGAATATTGACAACGGGGTTTAGGAAAATTAGACAAAATTTGGTAGCCTCTAGCATCAGCACCCACATAAGCACCATTGTTACTCTCAAACCGAGTAAACACAGCCTTACCTAACTGCAAGTATTCAGGATTGCTGGCATATTTTTGAGGTGTAATGCCCTCTGACTTCAGATATAATAAAGCCAACTTCAAAGCAAAACTTTGAGATGCTTGATTATTAACGTGCAGATATAGCAAACTACGACGGACTTTCCCATCAGGATCATACAGCACATTATTAAAACCCACTTGATTAAGGTCTCTTAACTCTTTTGCAGGTAAAACCCTATTATTTTTCTTAGTGTTTAATAGTTCGATTCCAATCAAATTGGGCGTGGATTTATAAACATCCACCAATTTTTGACGACCAGATTGTACAGGTAAATCTCTGTAAATATCTAAACCAATTACACGGGGGTTGTAGGATTTTAATTTTGTCAACACCTGAGCTATTTTTTCATCAGCAATCGGCCAAGAACCAGCTTGACGGACAGAATTTTCATCAATTGCTACTACAGTGATGCGTTCATCTGGGACTTCATCGGGGCGTAAACGAAAAAATTGGTCTAAAGCGGCTAACTCCAAAGACTGTAATAACCCTACAGATCGCAAACACAGTATACAAATACCAATCAAACCAGCAGTCATTAATTCTCTGCGTCCGTGACAAAGAAGTTGTTGAAATGCAAAGATAAGTCTAAAGATAAAATTGTTAGACTGCTGCTTCATAAAAACCTCGTCTTTGTAGAGTTCATGATTCAAAACTAAATAGGGGTTGCTGAAAATCAGAATAATCTAGGATCTGAAACATGAAAAGTCTTTTGGTATTTAGTTTTTATCATCTATTGATGTCCTATGCACCTGGGCAATTGCTATATAAAAACCAAATCCCTAACTTTAGCGATCAGCCTAGTTAGGGATTAATTTAAACTGAATTCTGACAGCAGTTTACCTAAAATATTTGAAATTGCGCGAACCTGTATAACCAGTAATATTTGCTAGTTCCTCTAAATTCTGCACACCACTATAGGTTTTACCATTGATAATCCAAGAAGGAAAACCTTGAATTTTTGCAGCTTGACACAATTCTGGTTTACCTTTAGGACTGTCTGGCGCACACTCTACTGCATTATTTTCGCTGATGATTTGATAAGCTTCTTTGCCAAACAGTAGCTTTTGTTCGTGGCAATGAGGACACCAATAGGCTACATATTCCTTAGCGCCAACTTTAGCCAGATGTTTTGCCAAGGCGATTTCTGCCTCTCCAGAAGTGGTGGTTATTTCCCAGCCAAATTCAGGGTTAGGCTGTTCTTTAGGAGAAAATGCGGCAATTTTTTGGGCTTTACCAGCAGATCCGATAGTTCCATCGGGATTAATGCCAGAGTAGACACCTAAAGTAGCAATCAGCGTCACCATACCAACAATCACGCCTGTAAATAAGATTTGCCCGATATCTTCCCACTCACGTCCTAGAATTGTCAGGGTTAACATACTCACAGCAAACAAAGCCGAAGCAATACAATACCAACATAGGGCTTTAAGTTCAAATGCCAGGACATACATTAAATATGCACTAAATACCGACATGGCGATCGCTCCTACTAGAAGCAACCACCAAGTCAGATTTTCTAGTTCTTTACGATTTTTGTTTGCTTCTACCGAGTTGAAAATCAAGGGAGATAAAGCTAATACCAACATCCCAAGGTATGCTAACAAACCAAATAGAGCTAAAGGCTGGCCAAAAACTGTACCCCAAGGGCTAGAAAGTACATCACCACAACCCTTAACATTTTCTGGTGTGGTACAAACAGGACTACCTCCTGTCAGCTTTTGATATGTGAGATAACCGGTGTTGAGAATACCAAGACTAGCGATCGCCCCAATTAAGGGACGGGACCATTTATGAATCCAAGGAGTAGAACGACGGCGAATCATAAGTATTTAGTTAGTAGTCAGTGTTCAGTGGTCAGTGGAAACAGGTAAAAGGAGGTATATATTATTCTTCCAATTTTCCTATTTCCCCATTCCTAAGAGTGTAATTTTACTGAGGAACTTGATTTACTTTCACCTTTGGTACTCCAACTCCGGTGAACAGCTTCCACAAACTGACTGACGCGAATGGGATCAATTGGTTGCGAAATCTGACCATGACGTTTGAGAGAACTGGAAACAATCACACCATCCGCTGCTTCCATTAGCGTAGCAACATTTTCCCAATTAGCGCCACTACCGATAAATACTGGTATACCAGCTGCTGCACCACAAGCCAATTCCAAGTCTTCCAAATTGGGAGGGCTGCCAGTTGCCCAGCCCGATAAAATTACCCCATCTGCTAAACCTCTTTCAATGGTGTCTTTAACAGCAACTGTGAGATTAGGAGAACTTAAAGGACGGGCGTGTTTAACCAGTACATCCGCTAGGATTTTCACATCAGAACCTAGTTCTCGACGATAGCGGAGTAACTGGTGCGCCTCGCCTTCAATTAATCCCTGATCTGTGGCCATTACTCCTGTAAGGACGTTAACACGGATAAATTGGGCTTTGATACAACTGGCGATCGCCATTGCACTTTTGCTATCATTTCGTAAAACATTTAACCCGACAGGCAAAGTGACTAAATTCTGTATGCGTTGTACCACTACAGTCATAGCACTGACAACTGCTGGGTCAACTTGGTTTTTAGTAAACGGAGCATCGAAAAAATTTTCCACAATTAGGCCGTTTACCCCTCCGCTGGCAAGGGCCGTAGCTTCTTGTTCAGCGCGGTCAATTACCGCTTTCAGGCTACCTCCCCAACGGGGTGAGGTAGGTAGGGGTAGCAGGTGAACTACGCCAATAATCGGTTTGTGAGTGTTGAATAGTTGATATAAGTCCACGTCTTTAATTTGAAGATGGCATTGTCCAGAGTTGAAAACTTTTTGTTTAAGAAACCCAGGCTCAAAAGGTGATTCGATTTGGGATTTGGGATTTGGGATTGACGACCCCACGGATAAATCCGGGGGCTTGTACCAGCCAGGAATTATTGGTCAGCATCATGATTTGCTTTGGCGTGTTATTCAGGATTTAATAAATCTCCTCCTGCTGAAGATGGAAATTGTCGTTAAACCTTTCATAAGATATGTTAAGATAAAACTTGGCTACAAGAGGAGTTTGCCACTCACAAGACGCAAGGCAGCTTCCCGTAATTTAGGCATCTTGCCAGCGCATTGTCGCAGGTTTAGCCTAAGGTATAGGGTAGCATTACGGCTTTATGGGCGTAGTCGCAGTTGCGATTTCCCTGAGGGTAGCGACTTCTCAAAAACAGCCCTTTGGGCGGCTTCCCGATGGGTAAATTAACAACGCACACGCTGCGGTAGTTTAAAATACCAATAAGCGAATCGTTAAAAAATATTACGAGTGTTAAAATTACCAGAAAACACTTAATTTTACCCTGGGAAACAGATTAATAAAAACATCATAGCATGGCCTCTATATCGTCACTGATTAGGGTCAGAAGTCCACGGGCGTTGACAAAAACTACTTGTAGTCGAAATCTATTCATACTGTGTCCTATCAGGGTGCGGGAAAAAGCACCTAAATATTGTTTGTAATGTTTAACTGCACAAGAAAAAAACTGAAAATATTTTCCAAATATGGGTGACAAGCCAACAATTGCTATTTCTCACTTGGGTTGCGAGAAAAACCGAATAGATACAGAGCATATGTTAGGACTGCTGGTAGAAGCAGGATATAGTGTAGATACAAATGAAGAGTTAGCTGATTATGTAATTGTCAATACTTGTAGTTTTATCGAAGCTGCCAGAGAAGAATCGGTAAAAACCTTAGTAGAATTGGCAGAAGCAAAGAAAAAAGTCGTGATTACTGGTTGCATGGCCCAGCACTTTCAAGCACAATTATTGGCAGAGTTGCCAGAAGCAGTTGCCGTAGTTGGCACGGGTGATTATCACAAAATTGTCAATGTGATTTCGCGAGTAGAACAGGGAGAGCGAGTTCAAGAAATCAGTGCTGAACCCACCTACATAGCTGATGAAACCACACCACGCTACCGGACAACAACCGAGGGAGTAGCTTACCTAAGAGTTGCCGAAGGATGTGATTATCGTTGTGCATTTTGTATTATTCCTTATTTAAGAGGAAACCAGCGATCGCGTACGATTGAATCAATAGTTGCTGAAGCCGAGCAATTGGCTCATCAAGGGGTAAAAGAAATTATTCTCATTTCCCAAATCACCACAAACTATGGTTTAGATATTTACGGTAAGCCAAAGTTAGCGGAACTACTTCGTGCTTTAGGGAAAGTAGATGTACCGTGGATTAGAATACATTATGCTTATCCTACCGGACTCACCCCAGATGTGATCACGGCTATTCGAGAAACCCCGAATGTTCTGCCGTATTTAGATTTGCCCTTGCAGCATTCTCATCCAGAAATTCTCCGCGCCATGAATCGTCCTTGGCAGGGACGGGTAAATGACGGCATTATTGAGCGCATCAAAGCTGCACTACCATCAGCAGTGTTGCGGACTACATTTATTGTGGGTTTTCCTGGAGAGACACAAGAGCATTTTGAACATTTACTAGAGTTTACTGCGCGACATGAATTTGATCATGTTGGTGTTTTCACCTTCTCCCCGGAAGAGGAAACCCCCGCCTACAATTTGCCAAATCAATTGCCGCAAGAATTGATGGTAGAGCGTCGTGATCAACTTATGGAACTCCAACAACCAATTTCTCTCCACAAAAATCAGCAGGAAGTCGGCAAAATAGTTGATGTCCTGATTGAGCAAGAAAATCCCGAAAGTGGAGAATTAATCGGCCGTTCCGGCAGATTTTCCCCAGAAGTCGATGGTCAAGTCTATGTTAAAGGCGAAACGGGGCTAGGAACCATCGTGCCAGTAAAGATCCACAGTGCCGATACATACGATCTCTATGGTGAAATTGTCATTGCAGGGAATAGGGAATAGGGACTGGGGACTGGGAGCAGGGGAGCAGGGGAGCAGGGGAGCAGAGGAGATGGGGAGTTAAATAACCCAATCACCAATTACCCATTACCAATTACCCATTACCTAACTTACAAACAAATAAGTATCGGTTTACAAGTCCAAAACTCACAATAAATAAAATCTAGGAGAATTAATGAATCTTACCTTTCAAGAACTAGGCATTTCTCAAGAGCGTGTTGAAATTCTAGAAAAACTTGGCTTTACCACACCCACAAATATTCAGGCTCAAGCTGTTCCTCAGTTGTTAGCGGGTCGTGATGTGGTTGGTCAATCACAAACAGGAACAGGCAAAACAGCAGCCTTTTCACTGCCAATGTTAGAAAAACTGGATGTGAGCAAAAGGGCTGTACAAGCCATTGTGCTAACACCTACCCGTGAATTAGCAATGCAAGTTCACGATGCTATCTCCCAATTCATGGGTAATGATGGATTGCGAGTATTGGCAATCTACGGTGGTCAGTCAATTGACCGCCAAATGATGCAACTAAAACGCGGTGTTCATGTTGTCGTAGGTACACCAGGGCGAGTAATCGACTTGCTAGAACGTGGTAGTTTAAAACTCGACCAGGTGAAATGGTTTGTTTTAGATGAAGCTGATGAAATGTTGAGCATGGGCTTTATCGATGATGTGATCAGAATTTTGTCCCAAGCGCCTGAAGATCGGCAAACGGCATTATTTTCGGCAACTATGCCCCCATCTATTCGCCAACTGGTGAATAAGTTTTTAAACTCTCCAGTGACTGTCACCGTTGAGCAACAAAAAGCTTCACCCAATAAAATCAATCAGGTAGCTTACCTGATTCCCCGTCACTGGACAAAAGCTAAAGCTTTACAGCCAATTCTGGAAATGGAAGATCCAGAAACAGCGTTAATCTTTGTCCGCACCAGACGTACAGCCGCAGAATTGACCAATCAATTGCAAGCTGCTGGTCACAGTGTGGATGAATATCATGGTGACTTGTCCCAACAAGCGCGGGAAAGATTATTGACCCGTTTCCGCAATCGTCAAGTCCGCTGGGTGGTAGCTACGGATATTGCTGCACGGGGTTTAGATGTGGATTTACTTTCCCACGTGATCAACTTTGACTTACCCGATAGCGTGGAAACCTACGTTCACCGGATTGGTCGGACAGGTCGTGCTGGTAAAGAAGGAACAGCGATTTCTTTGGTTCAACCATTTGAACGCCGCAAACAACAGGCATTTGAACGCCATAACCGCCAAAATTGGCAGGTGTTAACAATTCCTACCAGAGCGCAAATTGAAGCAAGACATATTCAGAAATTGCAAGAACAGGTAGCAGAAGCCTTAACTGGTGAACGTTTGGCTTCATTCTTACCAATCATCAGTGAGTTGATTGAGAAATATGATGCTCAAGCGATCGCTGCTGCGGCTTTGCAAATTGCTTATGATCAAACCCGTCCTGACTGGTTACAATCTGGTGTAGACCTTCCCCAGGAAGAACCTACTCCCAAACCCAAACTCAACAAGCGTCGTGATGGTGGGGAATACGCACGCAGTAGCGATGGCGCAGATCGCAGTACAGGAGGTAATCGCGGTCGTTCTTCTTGGTCTAAATCTGACAACAATGGTGATGAAGGACGGGGATCAGCTAAACCCAAATTACGTACAGGCCGTCGTGAACCTTCTGTTACACCTGGTAATCAAAAACTAGGTTCACATAGGGAATAGGGGTTTGAGTTAATTTTGGATTTTGGATTTTAGATTTTGGATGGAAAATTTACAAATTGATGCAATTGTAAACTGTTCGTTTTTCGTAATCTAAAATCGCCAATCTAAAATCTAAAATTGTTTTAAGGGCGGGTAATTGTGTCTAACTCGCCTAATTCATCATCTGTCATTTGCCAACCCAAAGCGCCAACATTCTGTTTTACTTGTTCGGCGTTTTTAACCCCAGCAATGGGTATTACGTTCCCCTGAGCGATTAACCAGTTAAGGGCTACTTGGGCAGGGGTGCGACCATATTTTTCACCAATTTTTCTCAGCAAAGATAAAACTGGGGCAATTTTATTTAAACCATCTTGACTAAATCGCGGGTCTATGCTTCTTGCACCTGTGGGTTTGTAGGCGGTGGTATATTTGCCTGTTAATAATCCCTGAGCCAAGGGACTATAAGCTAATATTGTGACATTTAAATCACGAGCAGTTTGGAAAATACCATTAGTTTCAATTTGCCTTGTTAGTAAAGAATAACGCACCTGGTTAACTGCTAAAGGTACTCCTCTGGCAGCTAGTATTTTATGTGCTTCTTGCATTTGTGATGCAGAATAATTACTGACACCTACTGCACCGATTCTTCCCCGCTGTACTTCATCGGCTAAGGTGTTCATCAAAGTTTCTTGAGAAAGAAAGAATGTAAATGGCCAATGAACTTGGTATAATTCCATTCTTTCAAGTTGTAGACGTTGGAGACTTGCTGTTAACGCTTCAGATACAGATTTTCCATCCCAACGCCAGGGTAAAGGTCCAAATTTAGTCGCAACTTGTACTTTTTGGGTTGTTTGTTTGATGAACTTTCCTAAAAACTCTTCCGAAAGTCCTAAACCATAAACTTCCGCAGTATCGAAAAAAGTGACACCAGCATCTAAAGCTGCGGTAAAAGCGGCTTGTAACTGTTCTTCACCGTAAGCTTCCCCATAATTCCAAAAAAGTTTATCACCCCAAGCCCATGTTCCTATACACAGGGGAGGAACGGCTACGCCATTTTGACCTAATGCGATCGCTTCCATGTTGCTAAAATAGATTATATTTACATTTCTTTACTTATTTAGTTTATCCTTTTCCATCAACCTGTTCAGGTTAGTCGAAAGAGGTCAAGCATTTCGGTTTATCTTGGTTAATGAGTGTAAACAATACAAAAAAGTAGCTATGGCAGGTAATAGTAATACATTTGATACCCCAAAAGACTCTCTAGCAGTCCTAAAGGTCGATATACCGACTATGTTTCGGCTAGGGTTATTTCAGATGGGGTTGAGTATGATGTCTATTTTGACTCTGGGGGTACTCAACAGAGTCATGATTCAGGAAATAGCGATTCCGGCTACAATAGTAGCTTTGGTGTTAGCAATACCTGCTTTTGTGTCTCCTACCCGGATTTTATTTGGACAGATGTCGGATGCTAAACCGTTGTTAGGTTATCATCGCACGGCTTATGTGTGGGTGGGAGCAGGGATATTTGCGATCGCTGCTTTTTTAGCTGTACAAGTAATATGGCAGTTAAACGCTGCTAGTAGTGGTGATAGTTGGGTATGGACAACTACAACTATTGCTTGGACAGGAGTTTTAGGTTTAGTTTTCGCTGTTTATGGTTTAGCAATTTGTATCAGTGGGACGACATTTGCAGCTTTGTTAGTAGATATTTCCGAAGAAGATAACCGTTCCCAAGTCGTTGGTATTGTTTGGTCAATGCTGATGGTAGGTATTATTGTGGGAGCAATTGTTAGTTCTAGTTTATTAAAACAACTAGATGGTAATGCACCTTTAGAAACTTTACAATCTGCCATTAATAGATTATTTACAATTGTTCCCAGTGTGGTATTTGGTTTATCAATAATTGCTACTTTGGGTGTAGAAAAAAAATATTCTCGTTTTTCCAACCGTTCCAAACCAGGAAACAGAGAAGATAGCATTAGCATAGGTAAAGCTTGGTCAATATTAACAGCTAGTCCGCAAACAGGGATATTTTTCACCTTTTTATTGGTGATGACTATCAGCTTGTTTATGCAAGATCCAATTTTAGAACCTTATGCGGGTGAAGTGTTTAATATGCCTTTAGCTGAAAGTACCCAACTCAACGTTTTTTATGGTATAGGTATTTTAATTGCTTATGGTGTTACAGGATTTTTCATTGTTCCACGTTTGGGTAAACGCAGAACTATCAAATTAGGCTGTATTTTAGTAGCTTTTTCGGCTTTATTACTCAGCTTTTCTGGCTTTTCTGCTAATCCTAATTTCTTGAAATTTGGTTTGGTAATATTTGGTTTATCTACAGGTTTCTTAACTACAGCCGCAGTCAGTTTAATGTTAGATTTAACAGTTGCAGAAGCCGCAGGAACTTTTATTGGTGCTTGGGGACTAGCACAGTCTATATCTAGAGGAATAGCTGTCGTGATTGGTGGTACAGTTTTAGATATAGGTCGTAATTTATTACCCAATAATTTAGTATTAGCTTATGGCTTGGTTTTTGGTTTAGAAGCAGTGGGGATGTTAATTTCGATTTGGTTTTTAAACCGAGTCAATGTGACAGAATTTCAAACTAATACCAAACAAGCTTTAGCTTCTGTTTTAGAAAGTGATTTAGATTAGGTAATTGGTAATTGGTAATTGCGAAACAACTGATAAATAACAACTGATAACTAATGAATGATTTTTGGAACACGATTTTAGAATTTGCGGAAACTACCACTACCAGAATTGGACAACAATTAATGAACGATTTTGGGAAAGTGCAAGCTTCTCAAAAAGCGGATGGTAGTTTAGTTACTCAAGCTGATAAATGGGCTGATCAAGAAATTCGAGATGCTATAGTTTCTACTTTCTCTGGTTACGGAATTTTAAGTGAAGAAAGCGATAAAACTTTCCCCAATACAGAATGGTGTTGGGTAATTGATCCTTTAGATGGAACAACCAACTTTACACGGGGTATTCCCATTTGGTCGATTTCTTTGGGTTTACTTTATCGAGGAACACCCATTTTTGGTTATGTTTACGCACCACCTTTAAATCAAGCATTTTATGGTTTTTGGCCTGGTTCTTCAGGCTTAACAACCCCAACAGGAGCATTTTTAAATAATCACGCTATTCACACCAGTAATGATACTCCTAGCAGTAATCACTTTTTTAATCTTTGTTCCCGCAGTACGGGAATAATTCAACCTGGTTTTCCCTGTAAATTACGAATGTTAGGAGTTGCTAGTTATAACTTTTTAACTGTTGCTACTGGTGCGGTTTTGGGAGGAATTGAAGCGACACCAAAGGTTTGGGATATTGCAGGTGCTTGGGTAATTGTTCAAGCTGCTGGTGGTAGTTGGATATCTCTAAAAGATGAACCTTTTCCATTATCACCGGGAACAGATTATAGCGATCGATCTTTTCCCACAATGGTGGTTAGTCAACCGGAAATAATTCCCGTGTTTACACCGTTTCTAGAAAGGTTAAAATTTTAAATCATGTCTGTTTGGTTGGTAATGGGTAATGGGTAATGGGTAATGGGTAATGGGTAATGGGTAATGGGTAATGGGTAATTGGTAATTGGTACAGGGTTATTTATATAATTTCCAATGACAAATGACAAATGACTAATAACACAATTATGAAAGGACTTTGGTTAGAAAACAAGCAATTACAACTCAAAACAGATATTCCCATACCTGAACCACCACCAGGAGAAGCTTTGGTGAGGGTTTTACGTGCGGGAATTTGTAATACTGACTTAGAATTACTCAGAGGTTATTATCCCTACAAAGGTATTTTGGGACATGAGTTTGTCGGGGTTGTCGAACAAGGTCCAGATAACTTAATTAATAAAAGAGTTGTTGGTGAAATTAACGCTGCTTGTGGTTATTGTCGGTTTTGTCGTAGTGGACAACCGACTCATTGCGAAAATCGCACAGTTTTAGGTATTGTTAACCGTAATGGTGCTTTTGCTGAATACCTTTGTTTACCTGTTGTAAATTTGCATCCTGTACCAGAAAATGTTTCCACAGACGCAGCAACTTTTACTGAACCTATAGCAGCAGCTTTGGAAATTCAAGAACAAGTAAAATTATCTCAAGATGATAGAGTTTTAGTAGTTGGAGATGGAAAATTAGGACAGTTAATAGCGCAAACTTTAGCTTTAACTGGTTGTGAATTATTAGTAATAGGGAGACACAAAGATAAATTAGCTAATTTAGCAGCGAGAGGAATTAAAACTGGTTTAGCTGATGATGTCAAAGATAGAACTTTTGATATTTCCGTTGATTGTACAGGAAATCCAGAAGGATTTTCTATTGCACGTCGCGCTTTACGTCCTAGAGGTACGCTAGTTTTAAAAAGTACCTACGCTGGTAATCTTAGTTTGGATGCTTCCTCATTGGTGGTAGATGAAATTACCCTGATAGGTTCTCGTTGTGGACCCTTTACCCCAGCATTAAAATTATTAGCGACCAAACAGGTTGATGTAGAATCACTAATTCATTCTCATTATTCCCTAAATGAAGGGTTAGCTGCTTTTGAAAAAGCGCAAACTAAGGGAGTTTTAAAAGTGTTGTTAGATATGAATTAACAAATCACTAGAAATTTCACATTGATGATGCACCGCTGGCTACAAGACGTTTAAATAAAGCCGCTGACCAACCAGTTTCTTTTAAAACAGCAGATGTAGAAACCTCTATATAAGACTGTTCAATAAAAGCCAAATCTATCATACAGATTTTACCTAAAGCGTCTTTTAATTCCTCTGGTTTTCCTTCTACTTTGAGTTTTTTACCGACTTCATGAACTACGGTGGCCATAGCTGGAACTATATGCTGGGGTTGAATTCCCACCTTGACATGAACAATGCCAATTTTCCAACGACATTGAGAATAACCAGCACTCCAATCATCAATTCCTGTAAACATTTCATGAAACCATACCACGAAGGTTTCTCGTAAGCGATGAATTCTGCCTTCAGTTGCATTTAAAATGGCATTCATTTCTGCATCACGTCCTAGATAAGCATAGAAATGATCTGCCATTTCTGTTGCTATTTCTAGTCCCCATTCTGCATTGGCTTTGAGAATAACTTTATCTTCATTGGTAAAATCAAATCTGTTTACCAAAGTATTCATGAAAACAACAGGATCTATAGTCATAACGAGTTCTTTTTCCTTTGCCCAGTTAAAACTTACACACACTTAATTAGTTGCTATCAAACAGATGTACTTTTGAGAAGCGACCACTGTACTGGTTTTAATTTAACCGGCAAAGTTGAGAAACTTGTGAGGATGGAACAATTTGTTACAAATAACTCGCGGACAGCTAGGCATAATCAAGGATGTAAATCCTGATTCTGACAGAGGGATAATAATCAACTTGATTGATAATCTTTACAACCAATTGCTTCTTCTGTATTCGCAATATACGGATTTACCGTACATTTGAGACGATAATTATTAGTAAAAAACTGGCAATTATGACAGGGTATTTTGTGCATTTGTTGAGCAGTTTTAACTGTCTCTCGTGTTGCTGTCCATAAATTCAGAAATACCAAAATAATCATAGTCCAAGCTATGACAAAGCAAATCGGAATCAAGAATGGTTGTAGCCCATGAATGAGTAAAGATATAAAATTTAACACGGCTTTTATTAACACAAGTGAGGAGTTAGAAACTAATATAACTCCTAACTCCTCATGGATCACTTCTAGCTAAAGATATATTACAGATCAAGGAGTCAGGAGTCAGAAGTCAGAAGAAAAAGAATTAACCTTTAACTTTTACCTTCTTCCACTGATAACTGTTTACTGTCTCACCTGTCACCTGTCACCTAACAGTTAAACGCCAGCATGACCTAATGCAATACCTGTTATCAGCATTCCCAGAACTAGAAAAGGTTGGGCGCTGGCTTGATATTTAACATCATTTGCTATGGGGTCACGGAGGAAATACATATCCTGGAAAGTGATTTGGGGGATGATTAATAATACCAAGATTGCGGCGTACAAGTTCTCATGAATACTGACGAGATAACCTGCAACTAAACCTTGGAATAAGTCAATCATGACTACACAAATCAAAGCCGCAGTTTTCACACCAAACATAACTGGTAGTGATTGTAAACCTAATTGGCGATCGCCCTCTACACTCTTGAAGTCATTAACAATGGCAATACCTAAACCTGCCAAGCTATAAAATAAGGTGAGAACTACTATTTTCCAATTTAGTTCACCAAACAAAGCATGACCAGCCCACCAAGGTAGAGCAATGTAACTTGCACCTAAAGCATAATTCCCTAACCAACCATTTTGTTTTAATTTCAATGGTGGTGCAGAATAGATATAGGCGATAAAAGATCCAAAAACAGACAACATCAAAACATTAGGAAAGGTGTGACCAGCCCATAAATCTAAAGTGTAGGCTACCCCATATCCTAATAATAGTAAAAGCACGAATTGGCTAACTACTTGCTTTTCAGAAATTGCGCCGGAAGGAATAGGACGGTAAGGTTCATTAATAGCGTCAATTTCTCGATCATAATAATCATTGATGGTTTGAGTGTAACCTGTCAACAATGGACCAGAAAGCAACATACAAAGGGCGGACTTCAAAACATTTTCCAGAGTCCAAGTGTAGTTACCAGAAGAAGCCGCACCACAGACAACTCCCCATATTAGGGGAATCCAAGTAATAGGTTTCATCAACTGCAAGCGAATTTTCCAAATAGAAGTTTCACCAGCACTTGCACCTTTCATTCCCAGAAGTTGGCGAGTTTTCGCATTGCGGTCTTCTGTGGTTGTTACTTCCTGAATTGTAGATTCTACAACTTCAGTTGGTTGAGGATTTTGATTTATGGGAGTTGATTCAGGCATAAGATGTAATGGGTAATTGGTGATTGGGAAAGAAGGTAACAGGCAACTCTTAACAGGGAATAGAGAATTTTCTCACTATCTCCCTATTTCTTACTGTCACCTGTCACCTGTCACCTGTCACCTGTCAAAACTAAAAAGAAATTATCAAATAACTATTTTGAAACTTAGCTCCGGTGATAGGTCTACCACTGAGAGCGGGGGGTAAGAAGATATTACGGCGATGATCTCCGGCTTCTACCGTCACCTCTGGACCCTGTTGGATGAGTTTGACTTGCTTTTTATCAAAACCAGGTAAAAATAGGCGTACTTGGCGATTATGCACGTCAATTTCAATTGGTTTGGGAGCCTGTGATGCTTGCTCCACAAAGTTGGGTAGGGCATCTATCAGGGGTTGCCATGCGCCGTTAGATACATCAGGGACAATACTTATAGGTAGGGGTGTAAATTCTCCTGATAAGTCGGTGCTTGTTTCAGCAGAGACTAAAATAGCCCCACCAATAGTTAAACCCACTTGTTGGGCAGTACCCCAAAGAAAACGGGAATTTGCCACATCAATGGGATCTGGGGTTGTCACCAAAAAAGCGGCAACACGCTGGGGATCAGCTAAAGCAGCTTTACCTTGATCCAGAAAATTATTAACTTGGTTGGTGGGTTGGGAGAAATTATCAGCAGTCCAGTTAACATTAAAGAAACTGGTAATCAGAGGTTGAATTAAGGGAGATTCAGAAATTGTTTTCCCTAAATCGGAGTTAACAAACAATTGTCTAAATCTTCGCACATACCAGCTAATAGATTCTGGCATTCCCAACATCCGCAAAGTGGAAGTGTCCCCCGTGCCATCATAAATAATCGCGTCATATTTGCCACTGGCATCATATTCACGAATAGCATTGAGAGCAAGGGCGTTGTCCATGCCTGGTAAAACTACCAGTTCTTGGCCATAGACTTCTTTAAAAATAGGTGTACGGAGGTATTGCGCTTCAAGTTTTTTTACTTCTTCCCAGTTACGTTCTAGCAGTACAGATGCTTGAAACTGTACTGCTTGCAAGTTGGGAGCGATTTCCTGGGGGTCAGGAGACAGAGTAGTTTCTAGTAAAATTGGCAACGTTGGTTCTGCTAATCCTGCTAGGAGTACCCGTTTGCCTTGGGTTGCCAATAGCTTGGCTGCTGCGATCGCTATTTTGCTACGGGCGATGCCGCTTTTGCCTAAAAATGTCAATATCAAGGCCATTACTTGAGTTCCAATTACCGTCTGTCTGGTCAACTCCAACTTAACATTGAACTTATGCTCTCAGCCTGTGCTTAGAGGTGTGTGTACTACACTGGTTTGATTTCATCTTCAAAAAACCAAGTGGAGAAGTTGTCATCAAACCTGACTACAACACCGATCCCACCGCCATCGGTGACTTTATAACCTTCGATAATGCCAATCTGACCTAGTTTTTTGGCGATATTGGCAGATACGCGATCGCGCACACGATAAACCTTAACCTTTTGTCCAACTTCCATATTTAGTTATAATCCAATAATCCAAATCTCAGTGTAGCTGAATCTGGCACTTTGTTAGAAGTTAGGCACTCAGAAATGTTAGTTTCCTAGTTATGTTAGCTGATAATGATACATTTTTTAGAAAAAGTGTGCGTATTTTATAAACTTAAGCATATTATAAAAAGTATAATAAATTAATAAACCACCGTGAAAACAGATACCATTTTCTATAGCTAGTTTTACTCCTGACTCCTGACTCCTGACTCCTGACTCCTGACTCCTGCTGTATTATCGGCTATTTGCAGAACTTTGCCTCTACTTAAAACAATACAAACCGCCCCAGCCTTGGCAGGTTGTGATTATCTATCCTAGTCGTAACATAGAAAGAGAACAGCCTGTACAATTTGGCGAAATTTTGCTATTGGATCGAGTTAAACGCATTTATTTAGATGAGTTAGGAGAGAGTTCTTTAGGGGTAGGAGTTGTTAAACTGGTAATAGAAACAGAAGAGACAGCACCAGAATTAGCAAAACAGTTAATTGCCCAAGCGAACCAACAAATTAATGATACAACCACCAAACGGGATCTCATCAACTTAATTGAAACAATTATCGTCTATAAATTACCCAAAAAAAGCCGCGAGGAGATTGAAGCCATGTTAGGGTTAAGTGAGTTAAAACAGACCAGAGTTTATCAAGAAGCTTTAGCAGAAGGTAAACAGGAAGGGAGACAGGAAGGTATAGCGGAAGCAACCAGAAAATTAGCTTTAAACTTATTAAGAATTGGTATGAGTTTAGAGCAAATTTCGGAAATAACAGAATTATCTTGGGAACAAGTTCAAGATTTACAACGGGAAAGTTAACATTTTTAATTATTACTAATTAATTCATTTTCTTAGGGTGTATTCGATTAATACACCCTCATGAGTTTATGGTTACGTTGGTATAATGCTGATAGTTGGTTGCCAACATTAGCAGAAAAAGCAGAAAATGAACGTCAACGGGCTGATAAACTCGCAGAAAAACGGCGTAATTTAGGAATAGATCCTGATAGTTTAGTAAATTAGGAAAAACTATGACTACAACTGTAAAATTAACTGATATCAAGATTGAATACCCTAGTAGTGATGGCGAACCCGTGGCAGAAACCTATATACACCTCTATGCAATTTTAACTACTTTAGAAGTTATTAAACAGTACCTCACAGGAAGACAAGCAACGGTACTAGCAAATCAATTTCTCTATTATGCCCAAGGTTTTCCCAAATTAAGAGTAGCACCAGATGTCATGGTAATTTTTGATGTACCTCCTGGGGGTAGAGATAATTATAAAGTTTGGGAAGAAGGACAAGTTCCTCAAGTAGTTTTTGAAATGACAAGTGCAGGAACTCAAAAGCAAGACCAAGAACAAAAGAAATTATTGTATGAACAATTAGGAATTTTAGAATATTGGTTATTTGACCCCAAGGGAGAATGGATAAATCAAAAATTGCAGGGTTATCGTTTACAGAATGAGATTTATCAACCCATTACAGATAACCTATGTCAACCTTTGGGATTACGTCTAGAAGTAGAAGGGGAACTTTTAAGATTTTATCGATTAGATACAGGTGATAAACTACTGATACCAATAGAACTGGCAGAACAAGCAGAAAGTGAACGCCAACGGGCAGATAAATTAGCAGAAAAATTGCGTTCTCTCGGCATAGATCCTGATAGTTTAAGTTAAACAAAAAAGATGTATCAACATAACCCACCCCTATCACCAAAAGAAACCATGCCGACAATGTATGATTTACCTAGTGAGTTAATAGGAGAATCAGGGTTGCCGGACGAATTTCATTGTATACAAGCAGATTTACTAACAGAAACCTGTCAACCTGCCAATTATACATCCGCAGAAATTTTACTTGCTAGTGATTTAAACCTTTATTATGACCCTCGTCATCCAAATTGGTATAAACGCCCTGATTGGTATATGGTATTGGGAGTTCCTCATACTAACCAACAGGAAGATTTACGTTTAAGTTATGTAGTTTGGCAAGAAGGAATTGATCCATTTTTGGTAGTGGAGTTACTGTCACCAGGAACAGAACAAGAAGACTTAGGACAAACCTTGCGAGAAGTGAATAAACCGCCCACAAAATGGGAAGTATATCAACAGATTTTGCGTATTCCCTACTATGTTGTTTATGATCGGTATGAGAATAACTTCCGTGGTTTTAAACTCAATGGAACTCGCTATGAACCTGTCAATTTATCAGATCACCGTTTTTGGTTAGAAGAAATAGAAATGGGTTTGGGTTTATGGCAAGGAACTTATCAAAATACAGAAGGCTTATGGTTACGTTGGTATAATGTTGATGGTTGGTTGCCAACATTTACCGAACGGGTTGAAAATGAACGTCAACGGGCTGATAAATTAGCAGAAAAACTGCGTGATGTAGGAATAGATCCTGATAATTTGTAATAAAAGTAATTTTTCCCACTCAATATATCCCTGACTTCTCAAAGGAGTTGGGGATATTTGGTATAAATGCTATTCCCGTAGTTCAGGATCAGCAAATTCTGACAAATTGGCTAAAATCAATGCTGACAATCCGATAAAATGCCCGAATATCTTGGCGGTGGTGTGTAGTGGTATTTGAGGATGACCCTATCTATCAAAGACAATTTCACTAAGTTGCAAGTACAGCGTTATTGGGAACTGCTACAAGTTTTGGTAGCGCGGACTCTCAAAGTACGTTATCGGGGTTCGTTCCTGGGTGTTTATTGGTCACTATTAAACCCGTTAATAATGACAGGGTTATACACGGCAATTTTTGGTGTTACCTTCGCATCCTATTATGGTAACTCAATACTCAACTATGTCTTAGCAGCATTTACAGGTTTGGTAGTAATTAATTTTTTCTCAGCTTCCACATCTCAAGCCTTAGTAAGTGTAGTAAATAATGGTGCGTTATTGAATAAAATTCAGCTTCCAGTTAGCGTTTTTCCTGTATCAATGATTGCATCTAATATAATTCAATTTTGCGTGGGTGCATTTCCGTTACTAGCATTGATGACTTTTCTTAATTCCAAAAGTCTAGTAAATGTTTTAGCTTTAGTATTTCCATTTTTAGCATTAATTTTAGTTTCCACAGGAATTGGATTTTTAGTAAGTGCCTTGTATGTATTTTTTAGAGATTTACCTTATTTTTATGAATTAGTCACCTTTGTAATGTGGATAAGTAGCCCTGTATTTTATCCAGCAGCTATCGTCCCAAATCAAATAAAACCATTTTTACACTTAAATCCTTTATCACCGATAATTGAAAGTTTGCGTCAAATTACATTATCAGGAACATTGCCAGATTTAGGTTTAATGTGGGGAGCTTTACTGAGTGGCATCATTATTTTGTCCTTGGGATGGACTTGTTTTCATATTTGGCGACATCAATTTATGGATTTATTGTAATGGAAGTAATTCGCCTGGAGCAAGTTTCACTGTGGCGACGGACACAAGAAGAATTTTCTTACGACTTAAAAAAAACAGTGCTTTCTATTGTAGAAGGTAAATATCGCCAACCTGCAAAAAAATTAGTGCTAGATACAATTGAATTAGTAGTTAACAAAGGTGAAAAAATAGGAATAATAGGTGCGAATGGTTCTGGTAAATCTACTCTATTAAAAATAATTTCTGGTATTCTTAAACCCACTCAGGGAACAGTAAGAGTAAAAGGAAAAATTGCTCCTTTAATTGAACTAGGAGCAGGGTTTGATCCAGAAATTTCAGTAATGGACAATATTCAACTTTATGGTGTTTTACTGGGATTTTCTAGGATTGAGATGAAAAAAAGAGCGCATTCGATTTTAGAGTTTGCAGAATTACAAGATTATGCTTTAGTTCCAGTTAAAAGTTTATCTTCAGGTATGGTAGCAAGATTGGGTTTTTCTATTGCTACAGATGTACAACCTGATATTTTAATTTTGGATGAAGTTTTATCAGTAGGAGATGAGAGTTTTAAGAATAAATGCAAACAAAGAATCGAAAGATTTTGGGATGCAGAAGCAACTGTCTTAGTAGTATCTCATGATTTAGGTTTTATGAAACAGTCTTGTCAAAAGATAATTTGGTTAGACAAAGGAAAAATCAATTTTGTCGGTACAGGGGAGCGTGCAGTAGAATCTTATCTTGCTGGTAAAGTCATGCCAGTATAAATTCAATTCGAGATCACAGGGTGCGGATATTTATATTATATATGTAAAGTTTTGGTTAAAATTCCATATCTATGCTGAAATAGCAGAAATATTAAAGAATTTATAGTTACAGGGTGTAACGGGAATAGGTGGAGTTAATACAACTTGGTTGTCATACCAATTCTGTATGATAGCGTAGCCATAGATGCGCCGAATTATATAACGTTCGCGTAGCGTGCCATAGGCATACCGCAAAGGACGCAAAGAACACAAAGAAAGAGATAAAGAAATT
>RDYJ01000232.1 GCA_004293145.1 Nostocales cyanobacterium
AGCACCATTGAGGGTATTATTGCCATCGTTGCCTACGATACTATTATTCTGCTCGTTACCTGTACCATCGATATTGGCATTTCCAGTTAAAATCAGATTGTCTATGTTGGGAGCTAAGGTGGAGGTAACTGCGGAAGAAACTGTTGTCATTTATTGTTTCCTTGTTAATGTGCAATATTGAAGATACCTAAATTCAAAACTGTAATATCTGTCTATCTCAAGCTCGATTTGATTTGATGATCAGACTTTAGCTTCTTGACAAATGCTACAGGTTTCAATTTTTCTTCAATCACTTTAAGCGGAAAATTTTGAATCGTGGATAAATTAAATGTGATTTTACTAAAAATTTATAATATAAATTTAAAAAATTAACAATCGACAACTAATAATCGTGAAAATCCTCCTTATATACACTTACCAAAAAATCTAAAATCCTAGCTAAAATACATAATACTTCAGCAGAATAACCGGAGTTTTAAGATACTACGGTTTTACACTTGGAACTAACTATTAATTGATATTGGATTTCTGAGTGTACTAACTATACCGCCATCTTTGATATCTAGACAGGGTTTCAAATTAATTCCCTTTCTGGATGAATTAGGAAGATTATTACTACCACCTAAAAGGCTGGGTCTTAAATTGTATAATTGGTTAGATTTTCCTCTGTTGGGATTGGTATAAGTATGAACAGCTATGGTTTGTTGTCCTTCCTCAACACTAGATAAATTGCTAAAAACTCTGCCAAGGGTAGCGTAGGCGTTTTGAGTGCGTGGTACTGGAAGAAAAATGCAACAATTGTGCTACTCTAGGTAAGAATTTATTCATCATTTCCACTGCACGAGAGGATTCAATAATTCCGAGCAAGAACCAGGATTTTTATTTGGCTTTAGGTTTTAATGTATCTTCTCTTGAAGGATTACTCTTAATGTTCTAGGTGATTATTACTATAGGAATCAAGATTAAAACTCTATGAAAAATGCTCCGACAAATCCTAAACGCGTTCTATTCCTACATCCCAATTTTCCCGCCCAATTTCGCCACCTAGCCACGTCTTTAGCAAAAGATGATAATTACCAAGTTGTATTTGTTACGAATCGTCAGGAAGGAAAAATACCGGGTGTATTTAAAGCTATTTATGAACCTTCCCGGACAGCAGCACCGCAAACTCATCATTATGTCCGCAATTTAGAAAATGCAGTTCTCACCGGACAAGCTGTATATCGAATTGCAGAACAACTCAAAGCACAGGGTTTTATTCCAGATATAATTTATGGTCATTCTGGTTGGGGTCCGACTTTATTTATGAAAGAAGTTTTTCCCAAAGCAGAATTATTATGTTTCTTTGAATGGTTTTATCATGCTCATGGTTCTGATGCTGATTTTGATCCTAGTGAACCACTAAATGCAGATGATCTATGTCGAATTCGTGTAAAAAATGCGCCGATTTTGATTGATTTATACAGTTGCGATCGCGGACTTTCTCCTACTAATTGGCAACGTCAACAATTCCCACCAGAATATCATAGTAAAATTAGTGTTTGTCACGATGGTATTGATACTAATTATTTTATCCCCAAGCCAGATGCTAAATTAGTTTTACCTCGCATTAATCTTGATCTTTCCCATGTCTCAGAATTAGTAACCTATGTAGGAAGGGGGATGGAACCTTATCGGGGTTTTCCCCAGTTTATGGAAGCGGTAGCTTTAATTCAACAACAACGTCCAAATTGTCATGTTGTAGTTGTTGGAGAAGATAGAGTTGCTTATGGGAAAACTCTTCCTGATGGTAAAACTTATAAACAATTGATGTTAGAAAAGTTAGATTTGGATTTATCCAGGTTACATTTTACTGGTTTAATACCTTATGGTGAGTATCTGCAAGTTTTACAAGCTTCTTCTGCTCATATTTATTTAACTCGTCCTTTTGTTTTATCCTGGTCAATGTTAGAAACCATGTCCGCAGGATGCTTGTTAATAGCTGCTAATACACCACCAGTTTTAGAAGTAATTAAAGATGGCAAAAATGGACTTTTGGTAGATTTCTTTGCTCCTGATAAAATTGCAGATCAGGTAAATGAAGCGTTGGATAATGCTCAAGATATGATGTCTATTCGCACCGCAGCAAGAAAGACAATAGTTAATAATTATGATTTAGCGAAATTATTACCACAACATTTAGATTGGTTGTTGGGTAAGAAAACTTCTTTAAAATCTCATGGTTTTGGGAAGTAGAGAGGAAACATTTTGATGGGGAGATGAGGAGATGGGGAGCAGGGGAGCAGGGGAGCAGGGGAGCAGGGGAGCAGAGGGGAAATTTCTTCTGATTCTTCTGACTCCTGACTCCTGACTCCTGACTCCTATTCTTAACTCCGCATCACTGCATCTAACAAAATCCCACCTCCAAATCGCACGGGGTCTGTACAAGGTAAACCTGTTTGAGTTATAATTTGAGCGATTGCATCCTTAGCAGCAGACTCATCCAAATCTCTAGTATTTAAAGCTATCCCCGCGACAGGAACTTTACCAAAAGCACCCGCCCCACTAGCGACAATTTCATACATTTTAATTACTTCTGGTAGGGGTGGAATAGGAACATGAGGGTTATTACGGTTGTGGGTTTGTCCAGCTTGATGAACTAATATCAAATGTGTAGGTTGAGAACCACGAATTAAAGGTAAAGTTGCAGTTGAACCAGGATGTAACAGAGAACCTTGTCCTTCAATTTGCAGAATATCGTAGTGTTTACCAAACCGCATTACCAACTGTTCCACAGCACCAGCAGCGAAGTCTACCCGCACAGCATCCAACGCTACTCCATCACCTTCTAACATTAATCCAGTTTGACCAGTGGCTAAAAATTTGGACCGCCAACCGCGCAATTTTGCTGAACGATGTAATTCTAAACTGGTGGACATTTTACCAATAGCCATATCTGTTCCCACCGTCAACACCCGACGACAGGGAAGAGTCCGTGCTAAACCAGAAGCTATTTCTAAGTTAGCTGGTTCTTTGCGGACATCCCAAATTAACTGTCCTGGTTTGAGGAGAGCATTTAATTCTGGGATATTCGCTAAAGGTGTGTGTAAACCGTTAACCAAAGACATTCCCCCTTTGAGCGCATCTTTGATATCAGGCCAGTAATTATCAGGTATAGTTCCACCTTTGGGAGCAATACCAATTACTAAAACTTCCGGTTTATACTGCAAAGCTGCGGCTACAGATGCCACAATCGGTACATCACGCTTGATACCTGTTAACTCTGGTAAAGATTTATCTACAGATTCCCGATCTACAACTGCAACAATAGGGGCTTCACTATAGCGTAAAATTGATAAACCGGTTTTTCCCTGAGTTCCACTCAGTCCTTCATGTAATAGAATGGCTATCTTTTTATTAAGCGGCAGACGCACTATATTGTACCCCCAAACCTGGTAAATTGTTAGGTAAAACTTTTCCTTGTTGAACTGATGCACCGATAAAAGGATCATCAATTAAATTGAGGTGACTATCTAAGTCTAAATAATCAGCTAAAGGTGCAAGTTGTGCAGCTGCTGTATTAGCTAGTGAACTATCAGAATAACAGCCAAACATGACTTTTAAACCATGCGCTTTAGCTGTATGTACCATTCTTAAAGCTTCACTTAAACCCCCAGATTTCATCAGTTTAATATTAATTCCATCTACATAATCAGCTAATTGGGGAATATCCGCACTGGTAAAGCAACTTTCATCAACAAAGATGGGTAAAGGTGAATGTTCTTTCAAGGTGGCTAAATGGGTTTCTTGTCCTCTTGGTAATGGCTGTTCTATATACTGTATACCCAAATCTGCTAACCAAAGAGACATGGCGATCGCATCTGCTAAACTCCAACCTCCGTTAGCATCTACAAATAAATCTATTTCTGGTGCTGTTTCCTTCACCGCTAAGAGCATTTTTCTGTCTGCTTCTATCCCTGCGGTTGAACCTAATTTTACCTTTAATAGCCGCACATCCATATATTCTAACCAGTCTTTTGTCCTCGCTGCTGCACCTGCTGGGGAATTAATACCAATTGTCACTGAAGTTGGTGCGATCGCATTTCTATTCAGTCCCAAAAGTTGCCATAGTGGTAAACCCACACTTTTACCCATCCAATCATACAGCGCCATGTCTAATGCTGCTCTGGCTGCGGAAGGAATTTGAGCTTGTGTTAAAAATGCTTCAATTTCTTGACGTTGCCAAGGGTTGAATGATTCTAACACAGGGGCGATTTTTTGCAATGCTTCGGTTATGATATCAGTTGATTGGCGGTGATTACCGACACCAAAGGGTGATGCTTCTCCCCATCCTTCTATGTCGTTTTCTATTATTTTGACGATGATGTTTGTTGTTTGGGCTGTTGTTCCTCTGCTAATGGTTAAGGGAAATCTTTTGTTGACTGTAAATAAGTTGATCAGTATTTTCATGTTTAAGATTTATGCTCACGCAGAGGCGCAGAGGCGCAGAGAGATTTAAGAGGATGTTATAATTTTATCCGATTGGCTATATATTTTAACTGAACAATGACTGATTTACAAAAATGGCAAGTTTTAAGTTCACAAATGTTAATTAATCATCCTTTCTGTCAGGTACGACGGGATGTGGTTGAGTTACCTAATGGTCAGGTTATAGATGATTATTTTGTGAATATTAAACCAGATGTGGCGTTGGTTTTACCAATTACTCATCATCAGGAAGTTGTGTTTGTGCGTCAATACAGACACGCTGTAGGAGATTTTTTTATTGAACTTCCCGCAGGACGTTTTTATCCTGGTGAAGAAAGTGCTGAAGCAGCAGCTTTGAGGGAGTTAAGGGAAGAAACAGGTTATGTTGCTGAAAATCTCCGCAAAGTTGCTACTCTTAATGATAATCCTAGTAAAGATACTAATCAAACTCATTTATTTTTGGCTGAAAATGTGGTGAAGATTGGAGAACAGGAAAATCTGGATGTGACTGAAGAAATTGAGGTGATTTTAATTCCTCTAAATGAGGTTTTTGAGAAAGTTACTACTGGAGAAATTTCGGTTGCGGGAACTGTTGCGGCGTTGTTTTTGGGTTTATCATCTTCTTTTATGACATGGAAATTCTGACTCCTGACTCCTGACTCCTGACTCCTTTATTCACCTTCTCCATTGTTGTAAAATATAACTATAAAAAGCGTCTTTATCTACTTTATCCATTGCTTGAATTTTTCTCCCTCCTGCAACTACTTTAGTTCTTCCTTGACTCACACCATGCGTAATAATTTCTGTTTCCCATTCTCGCAGTTCATAAATTTCAGGTTTTCCTAAATAAGCTGTTGCTAAAACATCCCAAAAATAATAATCTTGGGGAATAACTAAGGCGTAACATTGTCCTGCTAAATTAGAAATAGGATAATTATATTGTTTTCCCATTTTCTGGACTAATTCTGATGTTACTGGTACATTATTTGTTAAATCTAAAGGACACATAATAATTTCAATTTGCGTTTTCCAAACTTTTGCTGCGGAAACTGCATCCCAATAAACATTCCATTCCGCAGAACCGTCTTGTATTGGTTCTATTCCTTTTTCGACATTTCCAGGAACATTTAAAGCACCACCCATCCAAACAATTTTAGCAATCTTCTTTTCAATTTCTGGTGCTTTTTCTAATGCTAAAGCTACAGTTGTTAAGGGTCCTGTTACCATTAAAGTCACTGGTTCTGGTGCTTCCTGTAAAACCTTCACCATAAAATCTTGACCTGTTTGAGCAACTAAAGGTGTGTTAATAAAATCATTTTGATTGAGAATAGGTAAATGATCAATAATTAATGAATCACGACGATAAAGACGGGGAAAAGGATTAATTCCTCTCACTGTACTTTCTGCAACCGGAATATGAGAAAATCCCATTAAATCTATAATTTTGCGTGTCGCACTGACAGCAGGTTGAATATAGCAGTCTGCGGGAGTGACGACTATTCCCAACAGTTCAATGTTTTCCATCGTTAACAGTAACATGGTGGCTAAATAATCATCTACACCACCATCATGATCCATTAATACCAGTTGTTTTTTCATATTAGGAGTTAATCAAATGGATGAATTTATGCAAGCTGCAATTAGCGAAGCTAAACAAGGCAGAAATGAGGGAGGAATCCCCATTGGGTCTGTTTTGGTCAAAGATGGAAAAATCCTTGGTAGAGGTCATAATAAACGGGTTCAAGATGGT
>RDYJ01000233.1 GCA_004293145.1 Nostocales cyanobacterium
ACCAATTACCAATTACCAATTACCAATTACCAATTACCAATTACCAATTACCAATTACCAATTACCAATTACCAATTACCAATTACCAATTACCCATTACCAATTACCCATTACCAATCATTCTAAAGAACAAGGTATTTGTAAAGCCTGTCTCAATAAAGTCTCATATTCTTGATTACTGATGGGATAAGCGCCAAATCTCTCTAAATGAGGATTCATCATTTGTGCGTCAAACAGCAAAAATTTCCGTTGGCGCAATCTTTGTACTAACTTTACCATTGCTACCTTAGACCCTTCGGGAATGTTGTAAAACATCGATTCACCAATAAAAGCACCACCAATCACAATTCCTAGAATTCCCCCTGCCAGTTTATCACCTTGCCACGTTTCAAAACTATAGGCATAACCAGTTTGGTAAAGTAGCCAATATATTTTTTGTAATTCTTCGGAAATCCAAGTTGTTTCCCGGTTAGCGCATCCAGCAACCACACCCAGGAAGTCCCGGTTAATCGCTACTGTAAACCTTTCTTGGTTCAGAACCCGTTGTAATGACTTGGGGTAGCGAAATCTGTCATCCAAGGGAATCAAGGTATGTTCCTTACTTCCATACCATCCCAGGTGATCATACTCATCAGCCATGAGAAAATAGCCTTGAGCATAACCTCGAATAATAGCAGCAACATCATATTCCATAGCTTATGAAAATCATAACAAAACCCCCAAAGGAACGCATTTAGCTGTGATTGGACTGCTTGTGCGTTTTTTTTCTCTCATCCCAGTTTGAACCATGATTTTGACCAGATGGAAAGATTAAAAGCTTGTGTTAAAAGCTTACTTAACAAGACTTTTACAATCCAAAATCCAAAATCTAAAATCCAAAATGGTATGAGATTACCTTGGTACACAAAATCTATTTAAGATATACAAACATGACTCAGCCAATTCCACCCGTTACCCTACCACCATCTGAAAGTCCTCAGCTAGAAGGCGAATGGTTGCAAAAGCGCCTGCTGCTGTGGCTGGATACAGAATTTCTTCCCGAAGTAGTTAATCAAAAAATCGCCCAACGTGCAGCGCAGATTTTTATGAGGCAACGGATGGAAGGAGAAAATGATTTAGGATCTCTGGTAATTGCCATTGTCACAGAGATGCAAGCATTTGATTTTTCTAAAAGCTTTTATGGAGAGTTTGCGATCGCCAACGCCGTTAGCGATCTACTCTTAGACAGCCTGGGAATTGATCATTGTTGTGGGCAATAATAATTTGGTCATTAGTCATCAGTCATTGGTCATTATACTTTTGACTTTTGACTTTTGACTTTTGACTTTTGACTTCCGCGAAGCGGTTGACCACTGACTACCAGCTAGACTTGACAACCCCAGGTAATAAACCTTGGTGCGCCCATTCCCGGAGAACGTTCCGAGATAGTCCAAAATCACGGTAAACTCCTCTAGGACGACCAGTTAACCAGCAACGGTTTTGGCGACGGCTAGGCGCACTGTTACGGGGTAGTTGTTGAATTTTGCGGTGAATTTCCAACTTATCTAGGGGAGATTCTGCTGATTTGAACTCATCTAGCAGGGCTTCCCGCTTTGCAGCATACTTTTCTACTAACTTGGCGCGTTTCTTCTCGCGCTCAATCATACTCTTTTTGGCCATAAAATCCCTAATGTACTCAAAGGCAGCGTTTTCTATTCTACTATGGTCATAACATTTTTGGCACTCCCCCGCTAATCTAACTGTGTAACGGGAGATTCTTGTTTCATGGAAACCTGCTTTTTGGTATCAGTACAACAAGTCTTACAGTCTATCCACAAGCTTGAGCTTCCGTGTGTTCCACAGTATCTAGATGATCTTGTTTTCTAACTTCTGCCAACTATTTTGCTTGGGTTTCACAACCACAGAATGTTCCGTCTACTAATGTTAGTTTAACTTGACACAGAACAGGTAATGAATATGTAAGGAGATTTGAACTTACTAGACATCTGCAAAAATTAAATGTGCGTTACCTAAAACCCTTTGTAGGGACAATTCATGAATTGTCCCTACCCCTTTTCTGGAGATATCTATTGAGTGTTAATATCTTGCTGGAAATTTCCTTCGCACCAAAAATTGGTGATGCTCTTGGTGAAGGATTAAGAGTAGTGGGTGACTGGATGCTTGGTATAATTTCCAGCTGATAAAAAAGGTTGGGGCAAAAAATTAAGGGTAGATTTCCACGGTAGTAATTGAAATAATTCAACACTAGCTGCTATTGGAATAGCTGCACAAGGCATTTCTGAATTAGTGAGCAGTTGACAATCAATAGGTTTATTTAGAGAAAACGATCCCCGACTGCTTGCAAAAGTCTCTACAGGGTTAACACCATCAAGGGCGTTGTAAGATATAAGAAGTAACATAGCCCTCACCACGACCAATGACATCAACTCTGTTGAAATTTCCTCCACTTCATGCCCCCAAGGTACATCATCTAGCAAACGGTTTAACCATCATCGCGGAACAAATGCCAGTAGAAGCAATTAACCTGAATGTATGGGTAAAAATCGGTTCTGCTGTCGAGTCAGATGCAATTAATGGCATGGCTCACTTTTTAGAGCATATTGTTTTTAAAGGAACAGAGCGACTAGCCAGTGGTGAGTTTGAACGTCGAATTGAAGAGCGCGGCGCTGTCACTAATGCTGCAACCAGCCAAGATTATACACATTATTATATCACGACCGCACCCAAAGACTTTGCAGAATTAGCACCACTGCAAATAGATGTTGTCTGTAATCCTACTGTTCCTGATGATGCTTTTGAGAGAGAAAGATTAGTAGTGTTAGAAGAAATCCGACGTTCAGAAGATAATCCCCGACGGCGCATTTATCGACGCACAATGGAAACGGCTTTTGATGTTTTACCTTATCGTCGTCCGGTACTTGGCCCAGAAGCGGTAATTTCCCAAGTTACACCCCAACAAATGCGAGATTTTCATCATACTTGGTATCAACCATCTTCAATAACTGCGGTAGCAGTAGGTAATTTGCCCGTAGAAGAATTAATAGAAATTATCGCTGAGGAATTTAGTAACAACAGTCAAAAATCAACAGTTAACAATCAACAATTAACAGTTACTCAAGAACCAGCATTTACAGAAATTGTCCGTCGGGAATTTATTGATGAAAGTCTCCAACAAGCCAGGTTAATCATGCTGTGGCGAGTACCTGGATTAATAGAGTTAAATAATACATACTCTTTAGATGTGTTAGCGGGAATTTTAGGACATGGACGCACATCCAGATTAGTCCATGATTTACGGGAAGAAAGAGGACTTGTTTCTTCAATTTCTGTTAGCAATATGAATCATAAACTGCAAGGAATATTTTCGATTTCAGCTAAATGTGAAGTAGAAAATTTAGCAGTAGTAGAAAATACAATCGCTCAACATTTGCAGACACTACAAACAGAGTTAGTCAAAGAATCAGAAATTGCTCGTGTACAAAGACGGGTAGCAAATCGGTTTATATTTGGGAATGAAACACCAAGCGATCGCTCTGGTTTGTATGGTTATTATCAATCTTTAATAGGCGACTTAGAACCAGCATTTAATTATCCCCAATATATACAATCACAAGACGAAAATGATTTAATGCAAGCTGCACAACAATATCTTTCCCCCGAAGCTTATGCTGTAGTTGTGATCAAACCAGCTTAGTCATTATCTCGTTCCCAGTCTCCGACTGGGAATGCCATTACAGAGGCTCTGTCTCCTATTAATTCATTCCCATACAGAGTATGGGAACGAGAAATATGAGGAGAACTAAAATTAACAAAATGCTATTCTAAAATTCATTCCCATACAGAGTATAGGAACGAGAAAAACAAGAAAACCCCTACGACTGACAAATCAAAAACTATGCTTTGGCAAGAAATTGATAATCATATTAGCCAAGTAACTGGCCAAAAATTTCACTCTTCACAACATTTGTCTGTAAGTGGTGGATGTATTAACCAAGGTTATTCAATTAGTGATGCTAAACTTACTTACTTTGTTAAACTCAACCAAGTTTCTCAAGCAGAAATGTTTGCAGCAGAAATGCTCGGTTTACAACAGATGTATAACACCAAAACTATCCGCGTTCCTCAACCTTTATGTTGGGGAATAACAGGGAATTCTAGTTATATAGTATTGGAATGGTTAGAAATGACCGATGGTAACAGCAAATCTTGGCACAAAATGGGGCGTAACTTAGCAGCAATGCACAAAACCATTAGTACCCAAGGTTTTGGCTGGAATATGAATAATACTATTGGTTCTACACCACAAATTAATACTTGGAAATCTGACTGGATGGAATTTTATACCCAACATCGCTTAGGTTATCAATTTCAATTAGCAAAACAACGGGGAGGAAGTTTCCCTTTACAAGATAAATTAATCGCTGCTATCCCAGCATTATTAGCAGATCATCAAGTACAACCTGTCTTAGTACATGGTGATTTATGGGGAGGAAATGCCGGATTTACTATTGATGGTGAACCGGCGATTTTTGATCCAGCTACTTATTTTGGTGATCGAGAAGTTGATATTGCTATGACAGAATTATTTGGCGGGTTTCCACCAATTTTTTATCAAGGATATCAAGAAATATTTCCTTTAGATCAAGGTTATGAAAAAAGAAAACCCCTTTATAATTTATATCATGTTTTAAATCATTTTAATTTGTTTGGTGGTAGTTATGCTTCCCAAGCGAATGGGATGATTGAGCGAATTCTGCGGAATATATGAATTGAAAAATGTCATCTAGATAGATCCCAGACTTCTTTTTTGAGCTTGTAAATAAATGATGAATTGATGTCAGAAGTCGGGGATCTGAGTTAGATTTAATGCCTATATAACCTTGTGATTTACAGAATATGAAATACTATCAACTACAAACCAACGTTTTACCAAATAATTACCTAAATGATTTGTGGGGAGAAATTCATGCTAGTCCTTACTTTGCTATTAACAATCTCAATCGGGATTTTATCAACACCAAAGGATTTTCTGTAGTTTTTCAGCGTCAGGGATTAACAACAGTTGAAGAAAAATTTCCCTTTTTTAAACCTTATCTAGATTTAGCACTGCAACCTAATTGTAATGCTTTTTATCTCAATCCTTTACTATTAAAAGAAGGTTCTCGTGTCGATCCACACATAGATCGTTCTTTGCGTTCTTATTGTAAAACAATTGAACCACCAAACCTTGTCAGTGTTCTTTATGTGCGAGTACCAGAAAACATGGAGGGGGGAGAATTAGTGCTAAAATCACCTAAACGCCAAGTGGGACAAGTTAAACCCCAAACTAACACCTTGGTTTACTTTCAAGGTGATTTAACCCATTCTGTTAATGCAGTCAAAAATCCTGGAAATCGCTTAAGTTTGGTTTGTGAACAGTATAATTTAACTGAGGTAGAACTTGAAGAAATTCCAGTATTTACATTAGAATCAAGAGTTAGTCAATCTACAAATAAAAAACGAAAATATGGCTATTAATTATTGTCAATAAATTGTATCTTACCATTCCTAAAAACAATGCTGTTAAACAACCGTTATCAAGTCATTCGCACCCTGGGATCTGGTGGGTTTGGTGAAACATTTCTCGCTCAAGATACCAATATGCCATCACAGCGTCTCTGTGTGGTAAAACAGCTAAAACCGATTCACAATAATCCTCAGATTTACCAAATAGTACAAGAAAGATTCCAACGAGAAGCGGCAATTTTAGAAACACTTGGTAGCGCATCTGAGCAAATTCCGGCTTTATATGCTTACTTCTCTACTGGAGGAGAATTTTACTTAGTTCAGGAGTGGATAGAAGGGGATACTTTAACAGCAAAAATGCAAAAACAGGGATTATTTACTGAAAGTGCAATTGAAGAATTACTAGTGAATATATTACCTGTTTTAGAGTATGTTCATTCCCAAAATATTGTTCACCGGGATATTAAACCAGATAACATTATCTTGCGTCATCGTGATCATAAACCAGTCTTAATTGATTTTGGTGCAGTGCGAGAATCAATGGCCACTGTGTTAAATTCTCAAGGAAATCCTACCAGTTCAATTATAATCGGTACACCTGGTTTTATGTCCAGTGAACAAGCAGCAGGAAGACCAGTTTATTCTAGTGATTTATATAGTTTAGGTT
>RDYJ01000271.1 GCA_004293145.1 Nostocales cyanobacterium
ACTCCTCCCAATTCCCGTAATTCCTGAACTACGTTATCCAAGACTAACTGTAGTTTATCTTTCACAGATTTATTGGTATTGGAGGTTGTGAGATCATTTTGGTCATAGGTTGCGCCTATTTTTGTAGATATACCTGTTTTACCACCAAGAATATAATTTCCTGACTGCAAAATATTGATACTAGAATCCTCTTCTACTGGTTGCCGTTTTCCCTTGCGTTTTGTTTCTTGTTTTGCGGGAGGATTAAACTTCAAATAACGAACCAGTGTAGGTTGTAAGTATGGACTCAAGTCTTTTTGAAAACTAAATAAAAATCCAATAATCGTAGCAATCACCAGAGATAAAAGGACTCTTAAAACTACTATTTCTGGTTGATCTCGAAAAGCTGTCCAAGTTGCCCAAATCACAATAGGGTTAATTGTTGGTGCTGCTAGTAGAAATCCAATTGCTACTGGTGTGGGTACACCCTGCATTAATAATCTGCGGGCTACTGGTACATTACCGCACTCACATACGGGAAATAAAAACCCAATCATACTCCCAACTAATGCTCCCAGTAATGGGTTTCTGGGCATGATGTCTACCAATTTGCGCTCATCAATGAAAAATAATAGCAAACTGGAAAATAAAACACCTAGCAGTAAAAAAGGCATCGCCTCGACTAGCAAACTTAGAAATAGGGTAAAACCATTGTTCAATTGATTTATCATCATGTCGCAGTCAAAAGCGGTTTTGAATTTTCAGGGGTAAGGCTTGTCATTTTATCTCAATCAGTATCACAAGCAAGGCTTAAAAAGTAAATACCATTATGCCTTATCTCCATTGCTTCTACAGATACACAGGATGGTTTCATATCTTTTGTGGCTGTATTGGTATTATTCATGAGATCAGGCAAAAGTCAATATTTGAGAATTACATGGGCATTTTTCCGCTATATAAAACCTACTCAAATCTACCTATCTACCGACAGGCAGGATCTTGAGCTTCGTTTACTTCCTGCTTCACCCTGAAAGTGTCGGCAC
>RDYJ01000234.1 GCA_004293145.1 Nostocales cyanobacterium
AAGACTAAAGTCCTAACTACAAACTAACCATCTAACTCTCATTACAAATATAAAAATGACAAATTCAATTCAACTTAATCACATCGGCACTGTTGGCTTAAGCGGTGCGGAAATTTCTGATTTTGATCCCAAATCAAAACGCCTGTTTGTAACTGGAGAATCTGAAGGTAAACCTATTCTGCAAGTAGTTGATGCTTCTAATCCAACTCAACCTATACAAGTTAATCAAATTGATCTTTCTAGCTTAGGTGGAGGAATTCAAAGTGTAGCAGTTAGAAAAGGAAAAGGAACAGAAAATAGCATTGTTGCTGTTGCTATTTCTGCGAATAATGTTACCGATGTTGGTAAAATTGTTTTTTACGATGCGGGTACTCTCGCTAAAATTTCAGAAGTGACAGTCGGTGCTTTACCTGACATGATCACTTTCACTCCTGATGGTAGTAAATTACTTGTTGCTAATGAAGGAGAACCAAGTGAAGATTATACTGTTGATCCACCAGGTTCAGTTAGTATCATTGATGTTTCTGGAAATATTGCCAGTTTAAATAATAGTAAAGTTACAACTGCAACTTTCACTGCATTTAACAGTCAAGCAGACACTTTAAAAGCAGAGGGAGTCAGAATTTTTGGGCTGAATGCTACAGTAGCTCAAGATTTAGAACCAGAGTATATTGCAGTTTCTCCTGATAATCAAACTGCTGTAATTACTCTCCAAGAAAATAATGCTGTGGCTATTCTTAATCTTGCTAATGGAACTATTACCGATGTGGTGCCACTGGGTTATAAAGACCATAGTTTACCTGGAAATTCTCTTGATGCTAGTGATAGAGACGGTGGTATTAATATCAAAAATTGGCCTGTTTTTGGGATGTACCAACCGGATGCTATTAGCTCTTTTCAAGTTGGTGGTACAACCTATTATATCACTGCCAATGAAGGAGATGCTCGCATTCGTCCCACAGGTAATAATATTTTACCTGCACCTAATAATGGGGAAGGTAATATTTTTAATGAAGAAATAAGGGTTAGGAATGTCACACTTGATCCAACAGCTTTTCCTAATGCGGCTGAATTAAAAATTGATGCTAATTTAGGTCGTCTCACTATTACCAAGACTCTGGGAGATACAGACGGAGATAGAGATTTTGATCAACTTTATGCCTATGGTGGCCGTTCTTTTACCATTTGGGATGCTCAAGGTAATTTAGTATTTGATAGTGGCGACCAACTTGAACAAATTGTTGCACAACAAACTCCCACATTTTTCAATGCTAATAATGGTTCTCCTGATGATGTTGATACTCGTTCCGATAATAAAGGACCTGAACCAGAAAGTGTAGTTGTTGGTGTAATTGATGGTATACCCTATGGGTTCATTGGTTTAGAACGTGCTGGTGGTGGGGTAATGGTTTATAACCTGAGTAACCCAACTGCACCGGAATTTATTCAGTATATTAGAACTGAAGGTGATGTTAGTCCTGAAGGTCTAAAATTCATTGCTGGTGAAGATAGTCCTAATGGTAAACCTTTACTAGCAGTTTCTCATGAAGTGAGTAATACTGTGAGCTTTTATGAAATTAATTCAGCACCGAAGTTAACTACATATCAATTTGAAGACTTACCCAAATTAGGAACTACCTCCGCAGGTCAAGATATCTTTTTAGGTGGTTTTTCGGGTTTGTATTTCCAAGGAGTAGCTGCAAACGGTAATCTTAAATTTGTTATCCACACAGACCGGGGAGCAAATGGTGAACCCACGGGTCAAAATAGACCATTTTTACTACCCAATTTTCAACCAGAAATAGTTAGTTTTGAACTGAATCAAATTACTAATAAAATCACCATCACTAAGAGAACTGGGTTATTTCGTGCAGATGGTACAACTCCATTAACAGGACTTCCTAACTTGCAAGCTGGAGCAGGTGGAACAGCTTACACTGATGAAATTGGTGTGGATTTAAATGGTCAAGTTTTACCTAATGATACTTTGGGTGCTGATTTAGAAGGTATCGTTATTGCAACAAATGGCGACTATTGGATGGTGGATGAATACCGTCCCGCAATTTATCATTTTGATGTGAATGGTAAATTACTTGATCGTTTCATTCCCCAAGGAACAGCAACTGCAACAGACCCAGATCAACCCGCAGGAACTTTTGGAACTGAAGTATTACCAGCAGTTTACGCTCAACGTCGAAATAACCGGGGTTTTGAAGCTGTAGCACTAGAAGGTAATCAGCTTTATGCTTTTATTCAAAGTGCAATTGATAATCCTGATGTTACTAATGATGCAACTTCTAGAAATTCCCGTAATTTGCGAATCCTAGAATTTGATGTTGTTTCTAAAACTGTAACTGGAGAATATCTCTATCTTTTAGATGATATTACAGGTAGTGGTAATGCTAAAACCGATAAAATCGGTGATGCTGTTTCTTTAGGTAATGGAAAATTTGCAGTTGTTGAAAGAGATGATAGAAGTGATAATACTTCCAATAAACTCATCTATCAAATTGATTTAGCAACAGCAACTAATATCAATAATCCTGCTAACTTTACTTTGCCAGCAGATAAGACTATTGAACAACTAACTGAGTCGGAATTAACTACTGCTGGTATTACTTCTGTTAGTAAGAGTTTAATTGTGAATGCAGCAGAAATCGGTTACACAGGAGTTGAAAAATTAGAGGGTTTAGCGTTAGTTTCACCAAATACCTTAGCGGTGATTAATGATAATGATTTTGGTGTTGCTGGACCTACTCCTGTGAAACTGGGTATTCTGGAATTACCCTATAACCTGGTAACAGTAGTTGAAGATCCAACAAAACTGATTTTTGGTAGTCCATCTTCAGATACTTTAATTGCAGGTGTTACAGCCAATTTCGACGGTGTTCAAGACATTGTATTCACAGGTGCTGGAAATGATAAGGTAGATGTTCTCTTTAGTGGTAGCCAAGTAGGTGACAACCGCATCTTTACAGGTAGTGGTATTGATACCATTGATGTGGGTGATGGAGACCGTGGTTTTGGTGGTAGCGGAGATGATGAACTAGATGCTACCGATGCTACTGGTTATCGTCTCTCCGGTGGTGCTGGAAATGATATTTTCTACCTGGGTGCTGATGGTCGCGCTTTAGGTGGTGAAGGTAATGATCAATTCTTCGTTCAAGACGGTGGCGGTAATATTCTTGCTGGTGGTGCAGGTGCTGACCAATTCTGGATACTCACCGGCGACTTACCTGATGCTGCTAACACTATCCTTGACTTTGCAATGGGTACTGATGTCTTAGGTATTGGTGGTCAAGGTGCTGGTTTTGACTTCACTGATTTAACTCTCAGTGGTAATAGCATTATGGTGGGTAGTACAACTATTGCTATTTTGAATGGAATTGATACCACTAGTTTGACTGCTGCTAATTTCGCTTTCATGTAAATAGCTTGATCTAATAGGGAAAGGACACAGGTGAAAATTACCCTGTTTTCCTTTTCCCTTTTATGTTTTCCCATCTCATAAAAAATTAAATTGACACAAAAAAATACCTAAAAATGCTAGTTTTGGGATCAAATTAATCTTTTTAACCCACATTCCGCAGAAGCGTAGGGTAAAAAATAATTAACTCCAAAAGCTATGACTAGTAAGGTTTTTAATGATTGTAGTTTAAATGAACTACAAAGCATCTATTAGGAATTTATCCCATTTATTGCGAACATTTTTGGAGAAAAGTTTGTACAATCCTGAATCCTTCGTGATAATTATTCGGAATTGGATTTAATCTGCGGAATGTGGTTTTTAAACAACAGCACACGGATTGAATTGTCAAGACAGTAAATCAATTCTTAATTTTTTAATAACCTTTCAATAACAATCAATTAATTAATGAGATCAATATTATCAAAATTCACGATAAAATTATGTAATCTTAACTCGATGAAAACTTAGAAATCAATAGGTTTAGACTATTTTTACCTGGCTAGATCCTACTCCCACAAGGTAATACAGCAGATTTACAGCAGTTTTAATGTATTTGTACCACACTCTTGTTTTTCTCTTCCTTTCTTCCTTTACGCCTAAGAAAGTGGGATCTCCTGAAGGAGATTGCGTGAGATGTAAAAATGTGATTCATTTACCTGAAAATCGCTGTAAGTTAAATGAGGTAAAAAATTTAAGAAAACAGTCTTATGCTAACAGACTTTCAACCCTGCGCCCTCTTCCCGATTCCCTACTGTAAGATTTTGATTAGGATGTTAGCGAGCGACCACTGTTATCAAAAAAATCAAATCATATCCGAAAAATTAACTGTCATTTTAAATATTTTTTCCATAATTCAAGTTATATTACTTAGCAGATAGCACGGAGATAAATACATGGCGAACAATGATTTGTTTACAACCACACAGAACACACCATTAGTAAAAACTGTTGCGGAATTAGTGGGTAATGACACTGATCTGCCCGGAGATGCTTTGTTCATTTCTAGTATCGATACTACTTCAGCGGCAGGTGGCACAATTATTGCTGATAATAATGGCACACCAGATAATCCCTTGGATGACAAAGGGACATATACACCACCAACGGGATTTATAGGTACTGATACTTTCAAATATACTGCCAATAATGGTCAGGGGGGGACATTAGAGGTAACAGTCACTGTTGAAGTTACTGAACCAAACTCGCCGCCAACAGCAGGTGACGATTCCTTGACAACTATACAGAATACACCATTAATCAAAACTGTTGCGGAATTAGTGAGTAATGATACTGACTCCAACGCAGATCCTTTATTCATTTCCAGTATCGATACTACTTCAGCGGCAGGTGGCACAATTGTTGCTGATGATAATGGCACACCAGATAACCCCTTCGATGATAGAGGAACATATATACCAGCAACAGGATTCTTAGGTCAAGATACTTTCAAATATACTGTCAATGATGGTCAAGGAGGAACATCCGTCGGAACAGTGATTGTAAATGTTTTAGCACCAGACAACACTAATATTATTAACGGTACTCCTGATAACGATGAATTATTTGCCCAACAAGGTGATGAAGTCTTTGGCTTGGAAGGAAACGATATCCTAGATGCAGTTGGTGGTAATGGAGATAACACCCTTGATGGTGGTGCTGGTAACGATGAACTTTTTGCCAACCATGACGATATCTTGATCGGTGGTATTGGCAAAGATAACTTATTTGCTGTAGGTATTTCCGGTAATAACAGTCTTGATGGTGGAGAAGACGACGATCGCCTGTTTGTAGTTGAAGGAAACAATAATACACTAGCTGGTGATGCTGGAGATGATGACCTTTATGTCATAGAAGGTAGTATTAACATCCTCAATGGCGGTATTGGCAATGATAAATTAGTAGTTCAAGGTGGTGATGGAAATAATACCCTTGAGGGTGGTGAAGGCGATGATATTCTGATTGGGTTATTGGCGAGCGATCGCTTATTTGGTGATGCTGGTAATGATTCGCTGTTCGCTGGTAAACAAGGTACTCAAATGACCGGCGGTGATGGTTTGGACCGCTTTTACCTTGGCAACGGCGTGATCCCTGATCTACCTGGAGAAGTATTAAATCTGGCAACAGGTGTAGATAAAGTTATCATTGCCGGCATTCCACAAGTCCAAAATTTTGATGATCTCATCCTAGAGCAAGTTGGGGCTGACACAATTGTCAAAGCTCTCATCGATGGATCAGAAAGAGTATTTAGCATTTTCAGAGGTATCAACAAAGATACTCTTACTGCCAACGACTTTGGTTTTATCATCCCAGTTTTCTCAATTACTAACGCTTCAGCAGTAGAAGGTAATGCTATTACTTTCACCGTTACTCGCACCGATGATATATTAGCTGACCAAACAATAACTGTAACTACATCCATTGGTAGTGCAGATACAGCCAGCACCAATGACTTTATAGCTCAAACTCAAACTCTCACCTTTGCTCAGGGTGAAACCCACAAAACCTTTACCGTTCAAACCTCTCAAGATGCCCTACTCGAGGCTAATGAGACTTTCACTGTCACCTTAAGTAATCCCACAAACGGATCGATTATTAGTTCCACAAATGGTACAGCCAAGGGAACTATCACCAATAACGATCCAGCCCCTGTATTTGCGATCGCTGCTGCTGAAGCTCTAGAAG
>RDYJ01000235.1 GCA_004293145.1 Nostocales cyanobacterium
CATTCAAGTGAGGTACAAGCAATAATAATTAAACGCAGATGGACGCTGATAAACGCGGATAATTTTGTACTTCATTAGACTAGGAAATGCTATATATAAAAAATATGAGATAAAAATATGATCTGGCTGATGGGTGAATATGTTTTCTGTCTAATCTAGGGTTGAATAGAGTATTTAACGCCAGATGATAGAAATCAGGCTTGTATTTTATGAATAAAGGAAAGATATTGAAAGAGAAGCGCAAGTCACCGATTATTTTTCTCAAAAACCTGCTGCTTTCCCATTGGCGTTCTTTGTTGCTGATGTTGATGGGTGTATATTTACCTTTGCAGGTTGTGCAAATCCTAGCGGTGAAAATTTGGCAAAATGACGGCGGTTTTCCCTGGGATGTGGCAATTTTGATGGCCATTCATTCTACAGCTAATCCCCAACTAGATGCGATCGCTGTAGTGCTGACCAAGTGGGGATCATTTTGGACTGCGTTACCTGTTTTGAGTGCGATCGCTCTAATTTTATTACGCAAACGCCGATGGAGAACATTCGCTTATTTACTAATTACGGCTGTGGGAAATTTGATTATCAACCGCACTGCTAAAGAATTCATGCACCGAGTGCGTCCTCAATTGTGGGTATCAAAAGCACCTGAATTTGATTATGCTTTTCCCAGTGGTCATGCGATGACAAGTATGACACTAATAGCAATTTTACTCATTTTAACTTGGCATCGTCCCTGGCGCTGGCTGGTTCTAACTGTTGGCAGTTTGTACCTTTTGACTATTGCTTGGACACGCCTATATTTAGGAGTTCATTTTCCCAGTGATATTCTTGCCGGTTGGATGGTTGCGTTAGCTTGGGCTATTGGTGTGAGTCTAATTATCAAACCTAATTTGCATAGACTTGCCGCTGTTAATAGCGGTGTACAACCTGAAACTACTCTGCTTCCTGAAGAAAAACAGAATTCAGGAGTCAGGAGTCAGTAGAGACGTGGAAGCCGGAACGTCTGTACAGGAGTCAGGAGGAGAAGTTAAGAAGTTTTGAGACCTGAAAAAAAGGTTTAGTTTTTATGATATCAATCCTGATTTCTTGCATCTTCTCAATAATGACTAATGACCACTGACCACTGACCACTGACTATTAACGTAAGTTGCTAGTTACAAATATTCAGGTTTATTACCAGACTAGATCCCCCCTATCCCCTCACAAGGGTAGGTATTTTACATTGTCGTGAGGGCAAGACTTGGGGGACAAGGAAGGACAGTGGACAAGGGAGGAAACCCGTATAAATGATGTACGATTGGTAACAAAAATTGACGCTCAACAGACCATTTCTTGTATAAAATCTTCCTTGTCTACTTTCCCTCCTTGTCTTCCAAGTCCAGCCTTCACAGATAATATTAAAAACCTACCCCTGTAAGCCCCCTATCCCCCCTTAGTAAGGGGGGAAATCAATCAAAGTCCCCCTTTTTAAGGGGGATTTAGGGGGATTGCCTACGGCACGCTACGCGAACGAAAAAGCTTATAGTTTATAACTAGCAACTTGGGTTATTAAGCCTTTTTAGTAGGTGCGTTAGTAACTCTTGCATCTACAATCGCTTGGGAAATATTAGGAATAAACCAGTTAATTTCACTGGGTTTGAGGATTTGTGTTCCCGCTTGGTTAAACTCAATTACACCTGTATCTGGGTTGGTTTTCAATACTAATTTAGTGCCATTAGGAACTTTAATGACAACGCCACCAGTTAATTCTTGGTTTTGTCCGTCTGAACTTAAAGCTACAGCTTGAACATCTGCGGGTAGATATATTCCTTTGCAATTCCATTTATTTTTGGTGGTTTGACTATCACCTAAAAAATATAATGCTGATCCTTGGGAGTAATCATCATCTTCTAAATTTGCTTCTGGTCCATATATAGCTAGAGTTTTACCTGTTTGATTACTACATTGTCCCCAATCAATTCCTGACTCAAAGGCTAATTTTTGTAATTCTAAATCACTGATAATCTGGTCAAGTTGTTCTGTTGTATAACCCTCTGATGGGGTTTGTGTAGCTTTGGCAGTTTCTAATTGATTTAGTTGTTTCGTTAGTGCTATGTAATCAGGATTTTTCTGATATCGTGGGGGATCTGCTAATGCAGATTCAGCCAATACTAGACTAATACAACATATTAAAATCATCAATATGTACTTCAGACTTTTCATGGCAGCAATTCCTGGCTTGATAATATTGAGCTTATCCTTGTGAGCAGAAGTAGCAAAGACTTTGAGAAGATGTCAAAAATAATTTTCTTGTCCAAAATCAAACTGCAAAGTCATAGATATTTCTACTAGCTGGATAAGTGGCAATTTTAAATTACCATCATCCATTTAGATTGGCAACAATATCATTTTTGCTGTTGTGATACCCAGTATTTTATCTAAATTACGTATCAATATATTCAATACTTCCAGTCTTTTCAATGGTTGCATTGATATATATATTTGGATGACTCATAATCAAGTAGTGTATTTTCTCATACTATTAATAATGAACTGAGAAAATAATTCTTTATATAAATAAATTCCCACAAACTCCGATGAACTTTTGAGTATTTATCAATTAAAAAGAATTTTTCTAAAAAGTGATACTCAGCACTTGCATAATAGAAATACATCAGGTACTATTTGATTTGTCGAACAAACTACATCTAATAATATTAACTGTAAATAATAGATATGGGGGTTATCTATGAATAGCAGTGGCGGATTATTATTAGAGCTAATTTTGCACACCATTTATAAATAATGGGTCTGAGAAGCCCATAATGTATAACTAAAATTAGCCCAATCTTAATAGAGATGCGGAATCTATCGCGGTCTAATTTGCTGGCAATATTTCACAAATAGAGGAATATTTTAGATTTCGTATAGACACAATTCACATATTAATTAGACAAACATCAAAAACTCCCAATTGCCTATCTATATATGCGTCATTTCCAATTAGAGAAACATGAAAATGAGCAAAGAAATATCATCTGATCAAAGTATTCATGGTTTAAAGCCAAATTGCCTTTCGTTTTCGGAAGTGTTAGCTCAATCTTTTGCGGTTATTGCACCGACAACCATACCAGCATCTAATATCGGTTTGATTGTGGCGCTGTCAGGAAATGGTGCTTGGCTCAGTTTTGTAATTGGTTTGGTGGGGCTATTATTAGTCAGCATTAATATCAACCAATTTGCGAGTCGTTCCGCTTCTCCTGGTTCTCTATATTCCTACATTACCAAAGGTTTGGGAGCAACAGCAGGTGTAATTTGTGGTTGGAGTTTGGTGCTGGCTTATTTATTTACAGGAATGTCAGTTCTGTGTGGATTTGCTAATTTTAGTGGAATGTTTATTGGCCATTTAGGTATTCATCCTTCCAGTATTACACTGTTAGCTATTGGTGCTGGTATTTCCTGGTATGCAGCTTATAAAGATATTCAACTTTCAGCAGTAGCCATGCTTTGGATTGAAGTTGCAACCTTAGTGTTGATTATAGTCTTGTGTTTTATTATCTGGGCGCATAAAGGTTTTGCTGTGGATATGTCTCAGTTAACTTTGTCTGGTGTGACTCCAGGTAATATAGCCACAGGATTGGTTTTAGTAATCTTTGGTTTTTCTGGTTTTGAAAGTGCTACCAGCTTAGGAGATGAAGCCAAAAAGCCATTACGCACAATACCTAGAGCAGTTATGGGTAGTGTTATCCTTGCAGGTTTATTTTTTGTTTCCACTACTTATATAGAAGTTCTGGGTTTTAGTGGTACTGGGGTATCTATTGCTCAAACAGAAGAACCTTTGGGTTTTCTCTCTCAACAAGCAGGAGTGGGTTTTTTGGGAGATTTAGTAGGTTTAGGAGCATTATTTAGTTTCTTTGCTTGTATCTTAGGAAGTATCAATCCTGCGGCTAGGGTGGCTTTTTTAATGGCTCGTCATGGTTTGTTTCATGCGTCTTTAGGTAACGCCCACGCAGCTAATAGAACGCCCCATGTTGCAGTCACAATGTGTTCGTTGTTGACATTTCTTATCCCTGCGGTAATGTCTTTCTTTCACATTAAACTCTTTGATTGCATGGGCTATTTAGGATCTATTTGTAGTTATGGATTTTTAACTGTCTATATTCTAATTTCTGTTGCGGCTCCAGTCTATCTATACAAAATTAACAAACTCCGTCCCATAGATGTGGTGTTTTCTGTTTTAGCGGTAGGTTTTATGATGCTGCCAATTTTAGGGAGTGTAGGTATTCCTGGTAGTAGTCTTTTCCCAGTTCCCGAAGCTCCTTACAATACTTTTCCTTACTTGTTTTTAATGTATCTCGTCGCCAGTTGTGGTTGGTTTTTGATCAAAAAACAACGTTCTCCCCATCTAGTAGCAGGAATGCAGCAACGAGTTGAAGAAATTCATGCCAGTTTCGCAGAAAGAAATAACTATTAATAGCTGGTAATTGGTGATTGATAATTGCAATAATAAACCTTAACCAATCCTCAATTAACCTCTAGTTATAATCCAAAATCTAAAATCCAAAATCTAAAATTACTATGAGTGGCGTAATAACAGCAATTAGCACGGGAGCAGCCGCTTTTAGTGCTACCAACATTGATGATTTAGTTATCCTGACTTTGTTTTTCTCACAAGTAAATGTGAAGTTTCGCCGTTGGCATATTATTATCGGTCAATATGTAGGTTTTACCGCTTTAGTTCTGGCTAGTTTACCTGGTTTTTTTGGCGGCTTAATTTTCCCCCGTCCTTGGATTGGTTTATTTGGTTTAGTACCAATTATCATTGGCATCAAAAGTTTACTAAGTTCAGAAATTGAAGAATCAGAGGATATAGATACAGATACAGAAGTCTCTCATCAATCACTGTTAGCTAAATTTTTCAATCTGCAAACTTATAGTGTTGCGGCTATTACTTTCGCTAATGGCACAGATAACATTAGTATTTATGTGCCGATATTTGCCAGCAGTAATTTGCAGAATCTTCTGGTAATTTTGGGTGTATTTTTTCTGTTGGTGGGAGTTTTGTGTTACGTGGCAAATAAGTTAACTCATAACCAAGCGATCGCTGATATTTTCACAGAATACATACATCGTTTTATGCCTTATGTCTTAATTGGATTAGGTACTTTTATATTCCTTGATAGTAATAGCTTCAGTCTGATTAAGTTAGGTTAAGTGGTTCACATTGATTGTGAACATGGATATACTGATAATTAATTCTTAATCACTGGGGATTAATTGACAAAATTAACGCTAATTTACTCCTGATGACAAATATTGTCTGGGCATCATAGATATATACTCCAAAAAGAGGAAAAAAACTTGAGTATACTCGCATTTTCTTTATTAGTGTGGCTGGGGTCATTTAGTGCTGGCTTAGTAGGAGCATTAACTGGGTTAGGTGGTGGAGTTGTCATAGTTCCTTTATTAACTTCCGTTTTTGATGTTGATATTCGCTATGCGGTTGGTGCTTCACTCGTCTCAGTTATTGCCACTTCTTTGGGTTCAGCTTCTACGTACATTAAAAAAGGCTTTGCTAATCTCCGTTTAGGAATGTTTCTGGAGGTAGCCACTACCATTGGTGCAATTATTGGGGCTTTAATGGCTGCTGTTGTTTCCGTGAAATTCCTAACAATTATTCTGGCAGTTGTCCTGATTTATTCAGCATATTTGTCTCAACGACCAAGGCCAGAACATCAGGAAATTGTTGCACCAGATCCCATTGCTGAATATCTCCAGCTAAATGGTACTTACCCAACTCTTGATGGCGTAATGCCTTATTACGTGAATTCTGTACCTGCTGGGTTTAGCATTATGTTAATAGCAGGTGTACTTTCGGGTTTATTGGGAATTGGTTCAGGCGCATTCAAGGTGTTGGCAATGGATCAAGCCATGCGTCTACCTTTTAAGGTTTCAACTACTACCAGCAATTTTATGATTGGGGTGACAGCCGCAGCGTCAGCAGGTGTTTATTTAAGCCGGGGATACATAGATCCAGGTTTATCTATGCCTGTCATGCTAGGGGTTTTACCGGGTGCTTTTTTGGGAGCAAGAATTTTAATTGGTGCTAAAACCCAAATTTTGAGAATTATCTTCAGCTTTGTGCTGGTGGTAAT
>RDYJ01000236.1 GCA_004293145.1 Nostocales cyanobacterium
ATTCCCTATTCCCTATTCCCTATTCCCTATTCCCTATTCCCTATTCCCTATTCCCTATTCCCTATTCCCTATTCCCTATTCCCTATTCCCTATTCCCTGAGTTTCATAAAAACGGCAGGAGTTACACGGACCTTCGGGATTGACTGCACAACGAATGATTTCGGAATGAGCATTGTAGCTGCAAGTTGCATCACCAATCACCCAGCGTCCCTGGACTAAAGTTCTTTCTGATGGTCGGTTAGCTTTTTGTACGTAAATAGCGATATTATGCAATTGATAGCGCCCCAATTTCAATTGATATCTATGGCGGCGCTCTAACACTGCATAGGTTTTGCCTTCAAAATCAAGATAGTTTCCCGGTTGGGGTGTCCAATCAAGCTGCAATTTACCGAGAGACTGACGTGGATTTGTCAGAATTACCTCCGTGGGTAAAGAGTGTAGTTCCATCATAAGTTTATGTGATGTGATTTACATTATAAAAATGGTATCGTAACAGATTGGCCATTGCTAAAGCAATTTGTATGCTTATTTCGGCTCATATCTACTAGCGATCGCCTCTAGCAGATGAGCAATTCAAGTGAAGATATTGATATTTATGACTAACTATAACTGAATGTTAAGATTTCTTTATCATATTGTGAGTTTTAACATTGCATAGTTATCAATCAATGGGTACTATAGTTTTAGCTATGGGGAATTGATTTGGGCTTTACACATCTTTACAATTTGGCTTTGTTCTGGAGAGTCAATAACATCAATGCCAGAGGGCGATCTTGTTGATTAAAGCTGAATAGCGGCGATCTTGACAGATAAACTGTGGAGAGAGCTTATTAAATTGTTTGAAGTTATGTAGCCTTTTACTTACAGCCCATCCAGCACTGCGGTAAACTATGCCTTGATTATGATGCCTTCGCAGAGAAGAACACTCGAAAGGAGCAGTTTTTTCAATGTCTCATACCGTAAAAATCTACGATACCTGCATCGGCTGCACCCAATGCGTCCGCGCTTGCCCCACTGACGTTCTGGAAATGGTTCCTTGGGATGGCTGTAAAGCTGCTCAAGTTGCCTCTTCACCCCGCACAGAAGACTGCGTAGGCTGCAAACGTTGTGAAACAGCTTGCCCAACCGACTTTTTGAGCATCCGGGTTTATCTGGGCGCGGAAACAACTCGCAGTATGGGTCTAGCATACTAATTTACTGAGGTTTTAACATACTCGGTGAGTTAGGGCTGAGGAATGGGAGAGGGAGAAACAAGAAGTCAATTGACTAACATCTTTCTTGCTTCTTCTCTCAGCACTCAGCAACCAAGTTTTTTTAATTGTCTGCATAGCAAATGTTATTAAGCTTTGGCAAGAGCCATTTTTGCCGAAGCAGTTTTTTGTTTTAGCCTGATCAGGGCGAAAATCTTTGGCATTCCCCAATCTTAAGGTCAGGGAGTGTCAAAAAATCCACTAAGCTCTGATTAGCATATTGATTTCAGGAGTTAAATATGTATAAGTTAATTTCAGCAACGTTGTTTGCTACTACTTTATTATTCACACCAACTAATAATTCTCATTTAACATTAGCGGGAACTTGTGCTTCTCATTGTGGTGCGCGTCCATTGCAGTTTACACCAGGACAATATATTCGTGTACAAGTGGTAAACCGCACGCCTAGAGTGTTGAAACTGGAAAAATTACCAGAAATGGGGCGTATTACTCTAGAACCAGGCAAAGAATATAGTGTAGACCAGGAAAGCGGTACAGACCCAAATTTTTCTCTCTTATTTTGGGATGATACGGGTAGGTTTTTAGAAGCGACTGTTTCTAAGCCAAATTTTGGTACTTTACGCTTAGAACTTCGTCCCAGTCATAAGTTTCCAGGTTATCGCTCTCTTTATATTCTCAATGATGGGCGGGTAAATGTATTTTAAACTCAATACTTGATGAATATTAAGATCCCCGACTGATCAGATTCAGTCAGGGTCTGAGATAAATTATAAAATTTAGCTATGACTAATGAACACCCCCCGCAAGGTTTACCTACTCAACGCTGGCAAATTGCCCCAGCAAATACTGAATTAGCTCAAAATCTGGCAAATTTAACCAATCTCTCTCCTATTATCAGCCAGTTGTTGATTAATCGGGGCATGGAAACACCAGAAGATGCACAAAAATTTATCAATCCAGAAAGTTTAAATTTACCTTCTCCTTGGGAAGATTTTCCAGATTTGGCAGTCAGTGTAGAATTATTAGCAAATGCGATCGCAAATCAAGAGAAAATTGCTATTTGTGGTGACTATGATGCAGATGGGATGACTAGCACTGCATTATTATTACGGAGTCTCCGGGTTTTGGGTGCAAATGTTGATTATGCTATCCCTAGTCGGATGCACGAAGGTTATGGAATTAATAAACGCATTGTGGAAGAATTCAAGAGCGAAGGTATAGGTTTAATTCTGACTGTAGATAATGGTATTTCTGCTTTTGAACCAATTGCTAGAGCTAGAGAATTAGGTCTAAAGGTAATTATTACAGATCATCACGACATTCCCCAAAATTTACCGCCAGCTAATGCTATTCTCAACCCGAAATTAATAGCCGAATCTTCTCCTTATCGGGGTGTAGCTGGTGTGGGTGTAGCTTATATTTTAGCTGTATGTTTAGCTCAACAGTTAGGGGAACTTAAAGGTTTAGTTCAGCCAATGTTGGCTTTATTTACATTAGGAACTATTGCTGATTTAGCACCTTTAACTGGTGTTAATCGTCGTTGGGTCAAACGGGGTTTAAAGTTATTACCTAAATCTACTATAGCAGGAGTAAAAGCTTTAATTCAAGTCGCTGGAGTGCAAGCGAGTGAAGGAGAAAAAAACCAAAATTCCAAATCTTTAAAACCGGAGGATATTGGCTTTCGCTTGGGTCCGCGTATTAATGCCATTGGCAGAATTGGCAACCCGCAAACTGTAATAGAATTGTTAACTACGGATGATGTGGGAGTTGCACTGGAACGAGCGATGCAGTGTGAACAAATAAACATCCAACGTCAGCAAATGTGCGAACAAATTGAACAGGAAGCGATCGCTCTTGTTGAAGATTTATATGTAGAATATTTACATAAAGACCGGGTTTTAGTTGTTGTTAAAGATAATTGGCATCATGGGGTAATTGGTATTGTTGCTTCTCGCTTGCTAGAACGTTATGGCGTTCCCGTGTTTATTGGCACTTATGAAAATGAAGGTATTATTCGTGGTTCTGCAAGGGGAATACCTGAATTTCACGTTTTTGAAGCTTTACAATATGCAGATGATTTACTGGGTAAATACGGTGGACATAAAGCAGCAGGGGGATTTTCTTTACCAGCAGATAATTTACTAGCTTTGCGATCGCGTTTAGCTGAATTTGCCAATCAATGTTTAGAAATTCAACACCTTAAACCTTTACTAAAAATTGATGCTCAAGCAAATCTTAATCAAATCAATCATGATCTATATCAACAACTCAATATTCTCCATCCTTGCGGTATTGAAAATCCAGATCCGATATTCTGGACTGCTAACGTCCAGGTTATTCAACAGCAAATTGTTGGGAAAGGTCATATTAAATTAACTTTAGCTCAAACTATTGATAATAAACGATATGAAATGAAAGCCATAGCTTGGCGTTGGCGTGATTATTTCCCCTTACCGTCGAGAGTTGATATTGCTTATAAACTCCGAGAAAATAACTTTAATGGTAATACTCATATTGAAATGGAATTAGTCGGTGTCAGACTTCCTCAACAGGTAGAAAAATTATTTACCACTTCCACACCATCTAAACGTACCAATTTTGAATACAAACAGCGTCAATACACCTGTGGAATTTATCAAAATGGTGTAAGTTCAGAGTTGAGAATTAAAAATACTGAAGGTAAGGTTTTAGTCATGCAGCCAGAAAATAAACTAGGTTTATTAGGTATAAATCGTGACGATGCCAAACAGATTGATTTATCTTTACCTCAATATGATGGCATTATTCAAGCTGCTATTCAGGCTTTGTTAGTGATAAGTAATTAGGTCTTGCTGAATGCTACCCGATCTGATTTATATATACCATTAACGAGTTGATTTATACCAATATGAAGGTTGACAGTTGATGTCTCCCTTGGGCGAAGTGATCACTAATCTCAAATCTGGAAATGTCCAAAGTGCCTTGTGTAACAATACTTTTCGGTTAAGGTTTTGATTCTCCCCTTGACAAGGAGGGCTAAGAATGGTCATATTTCCCCCTTTTGAAGGGTAAGTAAGGGGGATCGAAAAGGTTTAAATCTCGTTAACCGAACAGTATTACCTTGTGTAATAGTCTATACCGTGCAACATAAAATACATAAGTAAAGAAATTAATAATTCAACCAAAGAAAAAAAATAATGATAAGTTAATCATTTGACTGAGTGAATTTATACAAAAAATGGTATATGTATATATTCAGCAAGATTTATGCAAGTTTCATATTAAACTCCTCTGGGAGTGAACCCTGCGTAATTCCTCTGAAAGTATTTTCACTACATCACTTAGGGAAATTATGAGTACATCTGTAGGAGCTAACCCAGCATTTGATTTAATTGGACTAACTCAGTTACGCAACGATCCAAAATTCGCTGGTATTGATGGTAGCGGTTTTACCGTAGCGGTACTAGATACAGGGTTGGATGGCCTTCATCCCCAAATTAGCCCGAATTTTAAATTATTTGCTGATTTTGTTAACGGTCGTAAAAATCCTCCTATCATCACTAACATCAATAACTCCTATGACTCAGGTTCTCATGGGACTCACGTAGCGGGGACAGTGGGTGCTAGAGATCCAAATATTGGGGTTGCACCTGATGTTGGTCTAATTGGCTTGCGTGTGTTACCTGGTTATGACACTGATATAAACAACGCTCTCCAATGGGTTCTGGACAACCACGAAAAATATAACATTGTTGCGGTAAATATGTCTTTGGGAAACGAAGAATTTTACAAAGACGACTCTCAAATCGCTGGTGATGATATTCAGGGCAGGGACATTGTAAAGAAGTTAGAACAAGCAGGAGTGACTGTTGTTAGTGCTGCGGGGAATGATTATGCTGTTAAGCAGATCCCTGGTGTAATATCTCCAGCCATATACAGTACCATCAATGTTGGAGCAGTCTGGCAGGACAATCAATCTCTAGGAGCGTATCTTCCTGGAGGTGGTAGTGGTCCCCAACAAACTCCTGGATCTGACCGTATTACCGTATTTAGTCAGCGACTTGATGATCCGAATGACACCTATGACACACTCTTTGCTCCGGGAGCGATGATCAAAAGTGCTGTGCCAAAGGGAGGATTTGAGCAATGGCCAGGAACAAGCATGGCATCTCCTCATGTTGCTGGTGCTGTTGCTTTAATGCAAGAAGCGGCTCGTCAGTTCAGTGGTCGCCTTTTATCTCCGGCTGAAATTGTGGAGATTATGCGCTCCACAGGGGATGTGATTTTTGATGGTGATGACGAAAACGATAATGTTACTAACACTAATACTTCCTATCGTCGTCTGAACATTTATAAAGCAATTACGGAAATTCAACAGCGATCTCAGCAAATTGCACCTGCAAGTGCAGGTTTTACAGTCGGAGATGCTAACGGAACGATTGCCGGGGCTTACCTTGTACAAAACACCATAGATGGCTCTCCTGTGGATGTGATTCTTGAGTCTATGGGGACAGATGGTGGAACAACTCAAGTTGGCAATAAAGATGTAGACATATTCAAGTTTGAAGTCGCTGTTGCGGGAACTGTAAATATTGAAGTAGGTTCTCATCCTAACAATGTCAATGATTTTGATACGTTGCTGCGACTGTTTAATTCATCAGGAACTGAACTAGCTTTTGATGATAATGGGGGTATAGGAGATTTTTCTCGTTTGCAAGTTTCCCTAAATCCTGGCATTTACTATGCAGGAGTTAGTGGCAACAACAACCGAAATTACGACCCTAATGTAGCCAGTAGTGGTGTAACAGCAGCAACAGGCAATTATTCCCTTCAGTTTGGCCTCACCAACACAGATTTGAATGGCTTGTTGGCAAATGCAGTG
>RDYJ01000073.1 GCA_004293145.1 Nostocales cyanobacterium
GTTCGCGTAGCGTGCCATAGGCATACCGCAAAGGACGCAAAGAACACAAAGAAAGAGATAAAGAAATTTAGCGCAGCCTCATAAAGAAACGGTATGACTCCTGCAATACGCTGTATGTCTTGGAATGCGCGAGATTCAATCTAGAACCACATCACAGAGCGTTCTGAATATTTAATTTTTAACTTGATGATTTTTGCATAATTAGTTGTAATTGACGCGTGTATTTTTCGGAAATATAGATTTCTAAATCGGGAAATTAAGTTTGCAGAAATAGAGCATGACTTCAATGGTTAGTTCTCGATATTCTATTAACAAGCGAGGGGTTGAGGAACACAAAAACAAATCAACTCCAAGCAATAACTCAAATCAAGATCAAGGAGATTTATATCATGTCTACTCAATTATTTGCAACCGTATCCGTTGAACAACAAGAAATCGTAGCTGGTGGTTCTGAAGGTGGGCCAAATTCTCGTCGTCGTCGTCAATATGACAACGTGATTAAGAACGAGAGCAGTTATTATCAAAAGGAGAAAGTAACCGGAAAAACAGGTGCTTCTAAAAAGGGCGCATACACAGATTTTGATGCTTTGCGTATAACCGACACATTTGCTGCACTCGACTTATCATTTGATAATCACTAATTATCCCACGTAGATATCAAGATGCGCCAAATTATCGGATAAGAACCTATATCTATCAGTAGTAATTTAGCGCATTTTAACACACAAACTGTAAAGTTTGTAGATGCAAATATAGAAGGACGAAACAAATCTCGTCCTTCTTCCCCATTATCAACTTTGATTTACAGTCTCTGAGTATTCAAAAATGGAAAATCATGCCTAACGAAATCAACTCCCAAAACTCCGAAATATTCCAGCAGTTATCTGAGCAAGAACAAGAAATTGCATCTGGAGGATGTTCTCAAAACGCACCATTGGGTATGCTTTTGTATCAACAGACAGATATAATGAGTTACGCAAATAGTGAAACAAAATTTTCAGATGGTGATAGTGAATTTTCTAATAGTCAAACATCTTTGTATAGCTTATCAGAAAAGACATTTTTATTTATTCCATTTTTTGGAAGTGGTAGGAGTAGGAAGAAAATGGCTAGAAGTTTTAATAATATCCTCTTTAGGTTATTAGGGTTATAGCATGAAAATAACTTAGCATATCAGCCCAGATACTCACTCAGGAAATCTTCATTATAGTGGTTTTGATTTAACAGTGATAATTACTTACAAAAATAGACTAATTCATTAATAGCACCTCCAACTTATATTTACAACTATCCAGGGTGCTTTGCTTATGAAACTCCAATTCGTTAAACAGCACAGTGCAGAAGACTGTGGTGCAGCTTGCTTGGCTGCAATTGCTAAATATTACGGTCATACATTTACCCTCAACCGCATTCGTGAAGCTGTCGGAACTGGACAATCTGGAACCACATTACTAGGCTTAAGAAGGGGTGCAGAAAGCCTTGGTTTTAAAGCTAATCCAGTTAAAACATCACCAGAAGTTCTGGATAGAATGAATGAAGCACCTTTACCAGCAATTATTCACTGGAAAGGTAATCATTGGGTTGTTTTATATGGTAAAAAAGGCAAAAATTTTCTGATTGCAGATCCCGCAGTCGGTGTGCGTCATCTTTCGAGAAAAGATTTAATTGATGGTTGGAAAGATTGGTTAATTCTCTTATTAGAACCAGATCCAATTCGCTTTTTTGAACAAGAAAGTGATAAGATAGGAGGCTTTTGGCGTTTCTTTAGACGAGTTTGGATTTATCGTGCTATTTTAGCCCAAGCTTTACCACTTAATTTAGTCTTGGGTTTGCTATCTTTAGCTTCACCTTTCTTACTGCAAATTCTCACCGATGATGTGCTAGTGAGAGGTGACACAAAATTACTTGCTACTGTAGCGATTTCTGTAGTAGTAATGAATTTTATTTCTAATAGTCTTTCTTTTGTGCAATCTAACTTAATAGCTCACTTTGCTCAACGCCTACAATTAGGATTAGTTTTAGATTTTGGTCGGCAAGTTCTCCGCTTACCGCTGAGTTATTATGAAGCTCGACGCAGTGGTGAAATTGTTAGCCGTTTGCAAGATATTGAGCAGATTAATCAATTAGTTGCTCAATTAGTTGTCAGTTTACCCAGCCGCTTTTTTATTGCATTAATTTCTCTGGGTTTCATGGTTTTTTATAGTTGGAAATTGACCGTAGTAGCCTTAGCAATTTCGGTAGTAATGACTTTATCAACCATCGTCTTCCAGCCAACTTTACAGCAAAAAACTCGTGAGCTTTTAGTGCAAGAAGCAGAGACTCAAGGTGTTTTAGTTGAAACATTTAAAGGAGCATTAACTCTCAAAACAACTTCAGCAGCACCACAGTTTTGGGATGAATTAGAAAGCCGTTTTGGTCGGCTAGCTAATCTCACACTTCGCACTATCCAAATTGGTATTATTAATAATACCTTTTCTGGCTTTGTTGCTGCTATCGGTGGTGTTATTTTACTTTGGTTTGGTGGCTATTTAGTGATTAATCCATCGGAAAATCTCAGTATTGGTAAGCTACTAGCATTTAACTCAATGAACGGTAACTTCTTGGGTTTAATTGGTACTGTGATCAGCTTTGTTGAAGAATTTACTCGTGTAAAAACTGCTGTCCAGCGACTGACAGAAGTTATTGATGCGACTCCAGAAAATGAAGGAGATGAGAAAAAGCCTTTGGCGAAAATTCTTGATAATTCTGACATAATTTGCACCAATATTAACTTTCATTATGCTGGCAGAATTGATCTTTTAGAAGATTTTTCTTTAACAATTCCCGGTGGTCAAGTAGTTGCTTTAATTGGTAAATCTGGATGTGGTAAAAGTACCCTAGCTAAATTAATAGCTGGATTATATCAACTCCAATCTGGAAATATCCGTGTTGGTCTTTATAATCTCCAAGACCTTTCTTTAGAATGTCTCCGCCAACAGGTTATTTTAGTTCCTCAAGATGCTCATTTTTGGAGTCGTTCTATTGTTGAAAACTTCCGTTTAGGAGCGCCTTATGTGACATTTGAGCAAATTGTGAGAGCTTGTCAAATTGCTGGTGCTGATGAATTTATTAGTAAATTACCGGAAAAATATCAAACCATTTTAGGCGAATTTGGTGCGAATATTTCTGGAGGTCAACGTCAAAGATTAGCTATAGCTAGAGCCATTGTTACAGACCCACCAATTTTGATTTTAGATGAATCTACGGGTGGACTTGATCCTGTGAGTGAAACGCAAGTTTTGGATCAATTATTTAAACATCGTCAAAATAAAACTACAATTTTAATTACTCACCGTCCTCAAGTAATTAATCGTGCTAATTGGGTTGTTTTACTAGATCAGGGAAAACTCAAACTACAAGGTTCTTTGGAAGAATTAAAAACCAAAACAGGAGAACATTTAGATTTTTTAATTCCCTAATTGTTGTTACTTGTTCAGGTATTTATGCTCTATACTCATAATCAAAAACTTATCCCTTCAGTAGAAAATGATGAGTTTCTGCCTCCTATTAGTCGTTGGACATCATTAGCAGGAATATTTCTAATCAGCAATGTTGCTGTGGGGATTACCCTTTCTTCATGGATTCAATATAACGTCATAGTCAAAGCTGATGCTACTGTCCGTCCCACAGGAGAAATTCGTGTAGTACAAACAGCAATACCAGGAACTATTAAAAGTATTTTAGTGAAGGAAAATCAGGTTGTAAAAAAGGGTGATATCATGGCAATTCTTGATACCGAGCAATTGTTAATTCAACAAAGTCAATTGCTAGTTAATATTCAGCAAGGTGAATTGCAATTAGTTCAAATTGATGCTCAAGTTCGTAATTTAGAAAATCAGATTTTGGCTGAGAAAACAGTTATAGAAACAATGATTATTAATGCACAAGCAGATTTGGAACGCAACCAACGGGAATATCAAGAAAAGCAAATTAATACCCAAAGTGAATTCCTCTCTGCTGAGGCATCTTGGCAAAAAGCCAAGACAGATTTACAAAAAGCACAAGCTGATTTAGAGTTTGCTAAAATAGACCGTGATCGCTATGAGCAATTATCACAAATTGGTGCAATTGGCAGACGAGAATTTGAGCAGAAACAATTAGTTGTCCAGCAGTTAGAATTAACAATAGCATCTGAAAAAAAGTCTTTTGAAATAGCTAAAATTAAAGTTCAATCAGCTAAAGCTGCTATAAATCCAACTAGCGCAATGGTGACTATAGCTAAACAAAATATTGCCCAGGAAACAGCTAGAGGTAAAGCTAATCTTGCTAGTCTCAATAAAGAAAAGCAAGCTTTAATTGAACGTAGAGTACAATTACAAACCCAAATAAATCAATTACATAAAGAACTTGAACAACTGGAAAATCAAATCCAAAAAAGCACCATCATTGCCACGAATAATGGTATTATCCTCAAACTAAATTTACGCAACTCAGGTCAAGTAGTAGGTGCTAGTGAATCTATTGCTGAGATAGTTCCTAATAATGCTCCTCTAGTTGTTAAAGCTATAATCCCTACATCTGAAATTAAAAAAGTCGCTGTTGGTCAAAAAGTTACATTGCGTGTTGATGCTTGCCCCTATCCTGACTATGGCACACTGGAAGGTGTTCTTAAAACCATTTCCCCAGATGTAATTACAACTCAAAATTCTCATCAAAGTGTAGCAACATCTAATAGTTATTTTGAAGCAACAATTAAGCCGGATAAGCTTGGATTTGGTAATGGTAATCACCAATGTTATATCCAATCAGGAATGCAAGTAAAAGCTGACATTATTTCTAGAGAAGAAACAGCACTGAGATTTATTTTGAGAAAGGCAAGACTAATTACCGATTTATAACTGGATACAGTTAATTAACACTAAGAGCGCAAATTTGTATACATTGATTTGCACTTTCAGAGAATCTGCCACCAGGTGATATAAAAGAAGTTTCTAATGTCTTTTGTCACTAGCAGATTTACCTAAATACTCACCCATTATACCCAAGTCATAAAAATTGTCAAGTTTATGACCTATGAACTAAGAATTCAACAAGCATTACAGTGGTGGTCTTATAGACAATCAAAAAAACTCTTCCTGGAAGCTGAAAAAATCCGGGACAGCTTGTTACAAGAATCTTTCACAATTCGTCGCAACTTAGACGTACTAAAAATAAATGATTTGAATTTATCAATTCATCAGATTTCAGAATACACCAAAAAAATTGATAATTTTCATCACTCTTTAGTACAATTGAGTGATCGCTTGTGTCCAGTGTATATTCAAGATAGTTTGCCACTCTCTATTCAGTGTTTATTAGCCCCCTGGGTAGCATCTCATCCTCATGTATATTTCCATATTGATATGCCAGGATCATGGCAACATGAGTCTATAGAATGTAGTCTCATAATTTTAAGAGCTTTGGAAGAATTGCTAACAATAACTTTGAGAGAATTTCTTACACCTATTGCAATCCATATCAGTTTAAAACCAACAGATAATACAAGACAATTAACTGTGAAAATTACCTATTCTGATATATCAAATCAAACGGTTTACTCTAATCTACCTGAATTAACATACCTCGGTGATAGCCTAGAATTTTTAATCTCAGGCAAATGCTTTTACAATAGCAAAAACCCCCGCATATCTTGGTATTTTTGCTGGTAAGTATTATTACTCAGTAAATATTACTATCATAAAAGCTCAATTTGTTTATTGAAAAATCAGAACGAAGGGTAACATACCTCATGTCAAATAAATCATCACTACTACAATTTATTTAGGATTTGCCAATCAAAATTAATCAGAGAAACCTCAAAACTGTCATAAAATTTTATTATGAATTGCTCACTATGGAACAACTTTTGTCAGCAAACAAATTGCTGAAAATTTTAGTAATTGATGATCATGAATCAGTTTTAAGCGGCACAGTTGATATCCTGGGAAATAATTATTCTACTGCTGAATTAATAACTGCAAATAATGCTAATGATGCTCTGGATAAAGTTAGTAATGTGCAGCCTGATTTGATAGTTATGGATCTTTCTATTCCCGAACAAAAAGGACTCACAGCAAGACCTGATCACGGTATTCAACTGCTGAGAATTTTGATGAAAAAATATCCCAACTTAAATATTGTTGTCCAAAGCGCCCATGTGAAAACATTGGTACGTATTCGTTTAGATATTGATAGTCATAAAGGCGGTTTTACTATTGCTGATAAAAGCCTTTCTAGCCAGGAAATGTTAACAAGAGTTGATTGGGCATTACAGGGATTAACCCATATAAAAGATATCAAAGGAGTTCACTCAGGATTAGAAGTAAAACCAGAGTGGCTAAAAGTATTAAATCTGGCTTTTGAAGAAGGACTACAAGATAAAATAATTGCCGAAAAAATGTGTGTATCTGAACGCATGGTGCGCCATTATTGGAGTAAATTACAAGATGCCTTAAATGTTTATCCCGAAGAAGGTAAAAATATCCGTATTCAAACACAAATGAGGGCTAGAGCAGAAGGCTTAATTGATTAATGCCAATAATTAACAAGATTACATAACTAATTATTCAGACTGGAGCTAAAGCTTATGCAGTCTAAACTTTACCGACTCATGCAAGCTAGATGCAAATTTATCTGGATATTAAAAAAATATCCCTTGAACAAGATTCTAGTCATTGGTATTGTTATATCTAACCTATTCAGTGCTAGTTATATCCTATTAACTTTAGGTTGTTTAACTCCCAAATCATCAGCTATTTTAGTTTTGGCTTTAAATGCTATAGCTATTACAGCTTTATATCACTATGGACAAACAATGAAATCAGAGATTAAAGCTAGACAAGCTATTATTGAAGTCGCCTTAGAAACAATTCATAATGGACCACTACAAAGCCTAGATATGGTTTTGAGAATCGTGAAAAAGCAAGAACCATCAATTGAGGAATTGATTCCCGAATTAGAACCAGAACTGGAAAAATTAAACCAAGAATTACGGGGAATTTATGACTTTTGGCAACAAGAAAATTTCAGCCAAGAAGCAAAACTTTACTTAGGAAACAGTATAATTATAAATTTGCAAGATCCCCTACATGAAATTCTCTATCTAGTTTATAGTCATACCTTAGAGCGAGATTTTCCCTGCTTTAGAACCATCAAGTTGAAAATTCGTAATTTTGAACCTGTAGATGAAAGCGGGCTAACTATAGAAAACAAGCGGGGAATCTGCCGATTTTTGGAAGAAGCTTTATGTAATGTGGGTAAATATGCTACAGGCATAACCTGTCTCAAAGTTACTTGTTCTTTCTCCGTAGGTTGGTATACACTGAGTATTGTTGATGATGGCTTAGGCATTAACTCCTCAAAAGAAGGTCGAGGAACACAACAGTTTAAAAATTTAGCCCGACAAATTCAAGGTAAATTTCAACGTATTCCCATCTATCCGCAAGGAACTATTTGTGAGTTATCTTGGCCAGGATGTCTTGTAAGTTATAAGAAAATATGCAGAAAACTCCGGAATTAACCCCTAAAAATTTTTAGGCTTTTTAGGGGTTAATGTCTTTTAATCAGGGGATGAAAGCCAATTAAAGGCTGTCTTCCTCCAGTGACTTGTGTTATACTAATTGTAACAGGAAAGGTAATCAACCTGTCTAAAAACCTAACTGCCTAGCGGTAATCTGTACCTTGACAATTAAATCTATGCGGTTCTACTGCATTGTTCTAGTTTCCTCCTAGCAGTAGGTAAAAGATTTATAGGAGCTAGACGAATCAGAATTTTGAAACAGGAAAGTTTCATACTCAAAAGGACTTGCAGTCATGCAACTACGGTCGGGCAGACCGAAAGTTAACGCTTGGGGAGAGTCCCACCTCTGAGCTAGATAACGCAAGGAGTCTAGTTTAAGTGGTCTCGTTGAACCAAGAATCCCCGTGTCTTTAGACCGGGGAGTGTCAACATAGATAAATCCTCATTTTGAGTCAGAGGAAGGCTAAAAAACGCTGTGCAGATAACATTTTTAGGGACGAGTTCCGGTGTACCTACAAGATCACGTAATGTTTCCAGTGTCGCACTGAGACTACCACAACGGGCAGAATTGTGGTTATTTGACTGTGGTGAAGGTACACAGCATCAAATTTTGCGGAGTGAACTGAAAAGTAGCCAACTCTCCCGAATTTTTATCACCCATCTCCACGGGGATCATATCTTTGGCTTGATGGGACTGCTGGCTAGTTGTGGTTTAGCTGGTAATGTCCAAAGAGTTGATATCTATGGACCATCTGGTTTAAGTGAATACCTACAAGCTGCATCACGTTACTCTCACACCCACTTTTCCTACCCCATCAAAGTACATACCGTCCAGCCCGGTGTCATTTATGAAGATGATGAATTTGTAGTTAGCTGTGGTTTGCTGCATCACCGCATTACAGCTTTCGGTTATCGTGTAGAAGAAAAAGACCGCACCGGACGCTTTGATGTGGAACAAGCCAAAGCTCTACAAATTCCTTCTGGTCCTATTTATGGTCAACTCAAGCGCGGTGAAACTGTCACCCTGGCAGATGGCAGAGTAATTGATGGGAGTAAATTATGCGGACCCACGGAAATTGGCCGCAAGTTTGTTTATTGTACAGATACAGTTTATTGTGACGGCGCAGTGCAATTAGCTCAGGATGCAGATGTATTAATTCATGAAGCTACATTTGCCCATCAAGATGCGGATATGGCTTTTCAAAGATTGCATTCTACCAGCACAATGGCAGCACAAACAGCTTATGCAGCCGGGGTAAATCAATTAATTATGACTCATTTTAGTCCCCGCTATACTCCAGGTAATGCCATTGAATTGAAAGATTTACTTAAAGAAGCTCGTGCTATTTTTCCGAATACGATTATGGCTCAGGATTTTATGGTTTATGATGTACCGAGAAGGCGGGAAATTAAAACTATTTCTCGATAACCCGCAGCTTTTTCTGCTTCTTGTGAGCTAAAATTTTAAACTGTAATTGAGATGAAGAATGTTGCAATTAAAAGCTGAATTTTGATTGCTTTTGCTGGATTAATCGCTAATCCATATTTTACATATTTTACTTCCATCACTGTTAAAGATGAAATAATTTTAATTATTTTAACATTTACATGGCTAATGTAGAGACATTTTAAAAAACATCTCTATAATGTGGTTTCCCTAAATGATACCAGAAGCTCCACTAAGGTAGTGGTAAAGTTTAACACAAAATACCTAATTAGTCGGTAATTATATTAACTGCTTGCTGGAACAGCGTTAGTCATCTTCTTTGTGCGTTACATACTTCCCGGCTAATGCTACAAATACTTAGACTTTTTCAAAAGTCAAATATGATTCCCATATCAGCCTTAATATATTTCCTATTTATCCTTCATTAAATATTTAAAAATCTGATGAATAAATTTACTATTATAGTGCTGACTGGGCATATATCTGGATGAATTGATTATCTAAGAGCTACGTCAGGATAGGTTATGTTAAGTAGTTATAGCAATTCCCATTCAAGTGAGGTACAAGCAATAATAAGTAAACGCAGATGGACGCTGATAAACGCAGATAATTTTGTACTTCATTAGACTAGGAAATGCTATATATCATCCTGACAACAATAACTCTTATTGATTTAAGAGACAAATTTGAGTATAAATTCTCTTAAAATTTTTATCTCAAAAATTTTTCTCCTCATTATCTTCCAGATATATTTTTTTGATAGTAGAGGGCTTTTATAGTGGCTACAACTGGTCTTAATCGCAAACAACTGGTTAATACCTCTAAACAAAGCGTGTTTGATATTAAACAAGTATCTAAAATTCTGTTTTATCGACGCTTTTTGATTTTAGGGGTTTCCTGTGTAGTGATATCAGCAACAAGTCTTCTAGCTGTAATCACAAAACCCATGTATCAGAGTTCTATGCAAATCATGGTAAGTGATGATTTGGAGCAAGAATTACGCTCGAATCAGATTCCAACAAATGCAAAAGGTCAGTTAACTAACCCTAATTTTTCATCTGGAGAATATAGCAATCAGATGAAATTAATGTTAAGTTCTAAGCTCGTACAAAAAGCCGTTAACTTACTGCATTCTGATTATCCCAATATTACCATAGAAGATATAAAAGGTAAAAGTGCTACTGGCGACACTGGATATTTGCAAATCAGACCAGCAGCAGAAATATCAGACTTGAATCAAGTTGATAATCCAGTATTTCTTGTCTCTTTTAAAGACCCCAATCCAGTCAAAACTAAAAGAGTATTACAAGCTCTACAAAAAGTTTATCAAGATTATAATATTGAGCAAAAAAATCAGCGTGTCAATCAAGGTTTAACTTTTGTTAGCAATCGATTACCAAAGTTACAAAGCGAGACAATAGCATCGGAAAAAAGATTAGCAATTTTTCGCAAAAAGCATAATTTAATCGACCCACAATTACAAAGTAAAATCTTACTAGAATCTCTGGCTAATATTCAAAAACAACGACAAACTAATAGTTCGCAACTTGAAGATGTACAAGAACGCTACAATAATTTAGAACAAAAATTAGCATCTTCTCAGCAAAATGCAAATTTGGCTGCTAGTTTGAATCGTTCCAGTAGCTATGAAGCTTTAGTCAGCGAGATTAGAAAAACAGAAATGAGTTTGGCTCAGGAAAGTTTGCGCTACACAGATAATTCCCCAATCATAGTCAGACTCAAGGAAAAACGCCAAGTTCAAATGGCATTATTGCAGGAAGAATTGCAAGAACCAGCTATTAATAATAACAGCAAAAGAAGAAATTTATCTTCAGCTAGACCTCAATTAGTTAACGAGTTAACACAGTTAGATAAAACTAGAATCAGATTAATTACCAAGGAAAATAATTTAGCTAAATCTGAACAGGAAATCCGCTCAGAGCTAAATACATACCCCAGCCTTATAGCAGAGTATAACCGCTTGTTATCAGATGTAGATATCCAACGCAAAACCCTTGAACAACTGATGCAATTACAACAGTCATTGGGAATGAAAATTGCTCAGGGAGGATTTGATTGGCAAGTTTTAGAAGAACCAGATTTAGGTATTTATATCGGTCATAAAAAATGGTTGTTGATTATTGGAGGAGTAGTTATTGGACCACTTTTTGGTGCGATATTAGCCTTGCTGTGGGAAATGTTTAATCAGTCTATTTTTTCACCTCTAGATTTACATAAACTAACAAATCTCCGATTACTGGGTTCTGTGCCAAAATTGGGTAAATCTAGTCTCAAACATAGGCTAAAACAGATATTAAAACATAAACGGCAAAAACCATTACCTGCAATCACCGAACACAAAACTAAATTATCCAGTCATGAAACCCTGGATATGATTTACCAAAATCTGCAAATATTCAAGAATTCCCTACCTTTGAAATCCTTGATGTTGACTTCTGCACTACCAGGAGAAGGAAAAACAACTTTAGCTTTAGGGTTGGGAGCTAGTGCAGCAAATATGCACCAACGGGTATTAGTAATAGATGCTAATTTGCGATCGCCTAGTTTGCACAAAGTTCTAGAGATATCCAATGACTGGGGTTTATCTCTCTTATTGCTAGATGACATCAAGACTCAATTTCAAAAATATATCCAACCTATTCACCCATCAATTGATATTTTGACTGCTGGACCAAAACCAGATGATGTTGTTAATTTGCTAACTTCAGGAAGGCTGAAAGAATTAATTGAGTCCTTTGAAAAAATCTATGACTTGGTAATCATAGATACCTCTTCTATCTTAGATAATGTTGATGCTAGAATTATCGCCTCTGTTTCTAATGGTATTATTATCGTTGGACGCATCGGGCAGTTAACCCCACAAGAACTAACCCAAACAACAGAAATTTTGAGTCAGTTGAATTTAATTGGTATTGTTGCTAATGAAGTCAATAATTCAGGAGTCAGGAGTCAGGTGACAGGTGACAGGTGACAGGTGACAGGTGACAGGTGACAGAGAATAGCGGGAAAATAACAACTGATAACTGATAACTGCATAATAAGTAGAAGTGGCAACCTCCTCACTGGGAGAACTGTCTGATTAAACTTGTAGAGGCTTGTGATTAGACAATCAGCATGAAAATCCAACTTTATTTAGGCGCTTTATTTTCCCAAATTCAAGGACGACATTGGTGGATAGGAATCCTCTTATGGTTTGCTTTAGTTGCTCCTGCTCAAGCATCTGTAATTTTGCGCGTAGCAATTGAAAGGGGAGTAAATCAAGTTAAAGTTGGTGCTTCCACAACAGCAGTAGTTAAAGATAGTGCAGGTCGTACCCTTGGACAACTACCAGGAATGAGTGCTTATGCGGCTCAAGCAGTCCCTGGAGGAGTTGCTTTAGATAAATGGCAATCGGGGTTATTTTGGATTGAACCAACAGCTAAAGGGTTTGTTTATATAGGCGATCGCTGGTTTCGGGGTAGAACTCTGGTTATCCCCACCGAAAAAGGCTTAACCGCAGTCAACTGGGTAGATTTAGAAGAATATCTCTACAGCGTCATCGGTGGAGAAATGAACTCTAGCTGGCCACAAGAAGCCTTAAAAGCCCAAGCAATCACCGCCCGCACCTACGCCCTCTATGAGCGAGAAAAACAACGCAACAATCCCGTTTATGATCTAGGAGATAGCCCAGATCGCTGGCAAATTTACAAAGGTGTCAGCAGCGAATCCCGTAACACCTACGCCGCAGTAGATGCTACCGCAGGTCAAGTCCTTACTTACAACAACCGAATTATTCTCTCAGTATTTCACGCCTGTTCTGGTGGACACACCGAAAACGTAGAAGATGTTTGGGGAAATGCCCTCCCTTACCTCCGCGCTGTCCAAGATTTTGATCAAAATGTCAAAGAATGCAGTTGGATCAGAACATTTTCACCAGCGGAAGTCAGCGCCAGAATTTCTGGTATAGGTAACGTCAAAGACATGGTTATTGAATCTCTCTCCCCTTTTCGCAGTGTTAAAACCTTGAAAATTGTCGGTAATCAAGGTACTAAAGTTCTCAAAGGTGAAGCAGTTCGTACCGCACTCAAGCTCAAAAGTACCCGTTTTAGCCTCAGCAAAGACGCAAATGGCAATTTTGTCCTCCAAGGATTAGGCTATGGACACGCTTTAGGTATGAGCCAGTGGGGAGCTTATAATTTAGCTCAACGCGGAGTTAACCACCTACAAATTTTAGGTCACTATTACCAAGGTGTCGCTTTAACTCCTATTCAAGCAAAATAGTTGGGGGACTGGGAACTCTTTACTGGGGACTGGGGAAGAATATTTATCTTCCTCCTGCCCTCCTGCCTATTCCCTCTCTTCATCTAACAGATTTTGCCTTTTCACCTGCTCAAATTCTTGATCCAGTAAATCAGTATCACTCGAATAAATTAAATCTTCTTTACCAATTACTGTTTCACCAGCAAACTGACTCGCAAAAGCCATTTTTTGTTGTAAAGAATCATCTGCATTTGCCAAAATTCTAGCTCTTTGCAAACGTTCATTATTGCGATTAGCAAGTTTACCATTGCGCCATTGAATCCAAAAATAACGCACCAAAGGTATACCTAAAAAACCAATTCCATAAGCTAACAACAACCAATAAATTCCTTGAACAAATGCAACTAACCCCCCTATTTGTGCTGCGACAGTACCACCTTTTAATAAACTTCCTAACATTAAAGCCCCGACAATATTGACTACACCCAAACCAGCACTAAGCATAATTTGTCCTGAATTAGCTGCACTAAAACGCCAGGGTATTTCATCTAAATATGGCGCTACTGACTGAGGCTGCTTTTTACTGGCTTTTACCTGCAATTCTGGAAAATAATAAACAATTTGCCCATCAGGACTTACCTGGGGTTTGCCATTAAATCGCACCAGCACAGGCAACATATAATCTTCATATTCCTGCTGATATTTCTCACCCAAATCATCCAAATAGGGCGCAATTTGTTCTGCTACCACTGCCCCTTGATTATTCCTAATCACAGTACCAATTTCTTGCCAGCGGCGTTCTTCTAATTTGGCGTTAGGATTTCCATCACCAAACAAAAACGAAAATACAGCTTCAAAAAAATTGAACTCACTCTTTTCCCTTCTTTCTCGTCGTCGCTCCTGATTACCATAATCGGGGCTAAAATACCAGAATAAATCTGGAAAAAAGAAGAAGTTGAAACCACTGGAATTACTACCTCTATTATCTCCATCCCGGTCTGAGTTAGCAGCAGTGAGAATAATGATGATAGTGATAGTTATCAGCGCAATAGAAGCAACTAACAAAACACCAAAGGAAATGCGAATTAAATAAAACAGCACTCTCCAAATCTTTTTCCACCACGCTTGTAAACGCAATCTCAAGTATTTATTACTTAAGATTGTTCTAAAATTTGGCGGAAATTGATAAACAATATCACCAGATTCTGCTACCTGTAAATGTCCACCAGCATCAGAAGCTAGGGCTAATAATCCTTGATTTGCTTCACCTACATTCAAGCCAGCCTGACTAGCTACGTCACCAACAGTAACACGGTAGCCCAATTGTTCGACAGATCGCATAATAGCGGGATTGGGAGTCATCGCTCTCCTCTTCTGTTGTATTTGACAGTCCTTTTCTTTAGTATTGTAAAAATAAAGTTTGATATTAGCTAACGACACTTGATACTCCCTCGCCAAGCTATGCTGTGGTAGGCGATTATATTAAACAACTGACAAAGAAAATCTGTCATGTTAGTTGTTTACTGGTCGCAATTCTTCTCACCGCCAAGCTAACGGTGTAGGGGGAGTCCTGTAGCGACATTGAGGTTATTGCTAAATATTTTCATTAGTAGTTGACATATATTCTCAATCAAGGCTATATTATTATTTAGTGTTCTCCTCTCTTTAAAGGATCGGCAGACGGGATTGGCCAGCGGTAGCAGGCTTGTCCCTCTTTTTTTGTAAACTGTCAGCAGTAGAAAGAAGTCAATTGTTATTTAAATTACGTTCCCGTACTGTGCCGGAGGCACTATTATGAATTATGAATTATTTGATGTGATAGTGATCGGTTCTGGTATTGGTGGTTTAGTGACAGCCACCCAGTTAGCAGCTAAAGGAGCTAAAGTATTAGTCCTAGAGCGTTACCTGATTCCTGGAGGTAGTGCAGGTTATTTTCAACACCAAGGATATACATTTGATGTGGGTGCATCAATGATTTTTGGTTTGGGAGATAAAGGTACAACCAACTTGCTCACCCGCGCTTTAGAAGCTGTAAATTTTCACATTGAATCAATTACAGATCCAGTACAGATACATTATCATCTACCTAACGGTTTAAACTTGAAGGTTGACCGAGATTATGAAAAATTTTTGCAAAATTTAATTGCTTATTTTCCCCATGAAGAAAAAGGGATTCGCGGTTTTTATGACGAATGTCAAAAAGTTTTCAATTGCCTAAATAGTATAGAATTATTATCATTAGAAGAACCAGGATATTTACTGCGAGTCTTTTTCCAACATCCTTTAGCTTGTCTTGGTTTAGCTAAGTATTTACCCCAAAATGCGGGAGATGTGGCGCGTCGCTACATTAAAGATCCGTTATTATTGAAGTTTATTGATATTGAATGTTATTGCTGGTCTGTTGTCCCCGCAGAAATGACACCAATGATTAATGCAGGGATGGTTTTTTCTGATCGACATTATGGCGGAGTCAATTACCCTAAAGGTGGAGTAGGCAAAATTTCCCAAAAATTGGCAGAGGGTTTAGAAAAAATTGGCGGTCAAATTCAATACCAAGCTAGGGTGACAAAAATCCTCACGGAACAAGGACGAGCTATTGGTGTGCAGTTGGCTAATGGTAAAGTTTATCATGGTAAACGGATTGTATCTAACGCCACAAAATGGGATACTTTTGAAAAATTACTACCAACAGATCAAATACCAGCTAATGAGAAAATCTGGCAACAAAATTACAAAAAATCACCAAGTTTCTTGAGTTTGCATCTGGGGGTGAAAGCTTCGGTTTTACCTGCTGGAACAGAATGCCATCATATTTTGTTGGCAGATTGGCAGCAGATGGAGTTAGCGAGAGGAACAATTTTTGTTTCTATTCCCACATTGCTAGATCCAGATTTAGCCCCAACAGGATACCACATTATTCATGCTTTTACACCGGATTGGATTAATAATTGGCGGGGACTTTCTCCCAGTGAATATGCAGAAAAAAAAGAGCAAGCAGCAGGAGAAATTATTGAGCGACTAGAGCATATTTTTCCAGGTTTAGAGACTGGTTTGGATTATATGGAAGTGGGGACACCTCTTACCCATCGTCGCTTTTTAGGTCGGGTAGATGGTACTTATGGACCCATTCCTCGGCGTAAGTTGCGGGGGTTGTTGGGAATGCGTTTTAATCGCACAGCTATTCCTAACCTCTATTGTGTGGGGGATAGTACGTTTCCTGGTCAGGGTTTAAATGCGGTAGCTTTTTCTGGGTTCGCTTGCGCTCATCGTATTGCTGTGGATTTGGGACTGTGAATTTTAATCACAAAGCCTTGCTGCAAAAGAGTTTTTAGGCTAATACCAAAAATACCTATTTGATAATTAACCAATTTCTCAAACATTCTACCTCCTGATTCCTGATTCCTGATTCCTAACTCCTGACTCCTGACTCCTGACTCCTGACTCCTAACTCCTTATATTTCGTAATACCAAATATCTTCTTGTCGCACCACAATTCGATTCAAAGAAAGTCTATCAATCAATCCTTCTTGTTCTAATTGTCCCAGCAGACGAGTGATGGTAACACGGGTAGAAGTGATCAGTGTTGCTAAATCTTCATGTGTCAGACGCATATCTATTAATCTTCCTTGCTCTACTTGGGAGCCAAATTTTTTTGATAACCATGCTAATAGTTGAATCAGCATGGTTTCTACTTTTTTATGGCTGCGAATTAACATTAATTCTTCCGCTTGGTAGACGTGGTGAAGTAAAGTCTCTGCTAATTGATGCCAATCATCCACAGGTAAAATTGTCGCTTCTACTGTGGTTAAACATTCCATTTGATATGGTTTCATTTTCGATAGGGGTTCACCCACCACATCCCCAGGACCCCATAATCCTAAAGCTACTGTTGTCCCGTCTTCTAGATAGGTGTAAGTCAGCACAAAGCCGCTTTTTATTTGCCAGAGGGCATTTTTTTTAATTGGTAAGAGCGATCGCCTGGGGAAATGCTGGCGATCGCTGTTAGTAGCTGTTTGACTAAGACCTGTGTATAATGACATCAGCGTTAATATTACTAATTTCCGATGTACTAACCGTAGTATATATTATTTTGGCTCTAAAAAGCTAGATATAGCGATCGCTAAAGTGGTTAGGACATCAACAGACGATAAAACCCAGATACCAAAAGACTTTTCTCACCGTCTCCTGCTGTAAATCCCTCATCTCCTGAACTCCTGACATATTTCCTCCGAAATAGGCAGGAATTTTGAGAATTATGCTTTTAAACTCCGGTAAGTCGATAGAGTTATGATATTTTAGTAATATAAGTGGGACGATATCACATTTAACACTTAAAAGGAAACCAATCTCGTACAAACACCTTTAACTCTATCAATGTACAGTAGTATTCTAAATACGGACTTGAATAGCCAAAGCTACGCTCTTCTGGATCTTTCTGCCAAGGTGGAATACGCACTATTGGCACTGTTAGAACTAGCCAGCCACCATGATAAAAAAGTTACCTTGACCATGAGTGAGATTGCAGCCAAGCAACCCATCCCAGAGCGATATTTAGAACAGATTCTCACTCAACTGCGACGTGCAGGTGTGGTGCAGAGTCAGCGTGGTTCAAAAGGTGGTTTCCTTTTAGTGCGTGAACCTTGGCAGATTACCTTGCTAGAAATAGTCACCTTGGTAGAAGGGGAACGCAAAGAGAAAGAAAATTCTGAGACTGCGACTATAGAAAAAACTTTGGTTCTGGAAATTTGGGAACAAGCTAACATCGCTTCTATTGAAGTTTTACGCAGCTATACGCTCCAAGATTTATGCCAGGAACGAGAAACTCGCGCTCAAAATAGTCCCATGTATTACATTTAGTTATCAAGAGGTATGGCGATGCGAATAGCAAAAAATATCACCGAGTTAGTTGGCAACACTCCGTTAGTGCAGTTAAACAAAATTCCCCAAACCTGGGGAGCATTGGCACGAATTGTTGTCAAATTAGAAAGTATGAATCCTGCCGCTTCTGTCAAAGATAGAATTGGCGTGAGCATGGTAGAAGCAGCAGAAGCAAATGGCTTAATTATTCCTGGAAAAACTATTTTAGTTGAGCCGACTTCTGGGAATACAGGCATTGCTTTAGCGATGGTTGCAGCCGCTAAAGGCTACCGTCTGATTTTAACCATGCCAGATACCATGAGCCAAGAAAGAAGACTGATGTTGAGGGCTTATGGGGCGCAATTGGAGTTAACACCAGGGGTAGAAGGAATGCGGGGTGCGATAGCCAGAGCGACAGAAATTGTTGCTAGAACCCCTAACGCCTATATGTTGCAACAGTTTAGTAATCCTGCCAACCCCCAAATTCATGCTCGCACTACCGCTGAAGAAATTTGGAACGATACAGATGGGGAAGTTGACATTCTCGTAGCGGGAGTAGGAACTGGGGGAACAATTACAGGGGTTTCCGAAGTAATTAAACAACGTAAACCCAGCTTTCAAGCAGTGGCGGTTGAACCAGTCAACAGTCCAGTATTAGCAGGGGGAAAACCAGGTTCACACAAAATTCAAGGTATTGGACCCGGATTTATTCCCGCCATTTACCGTTCAGAACTGGTGGATGAAGTCATTCAAGTTACAGATGAACAAGCAATTTCCTACAGTCGCCGTTTAGCAAAAGAAGAAGGGTTGCTATCAGGAATTTCTGCTGGTGCTGCTTTATATGCAGCGTTGCAAATTGCCAAGCGTCCAGAAAATGAAGGAAAACTGATAGTTATGGTGCAGCCTAGCTTTGGTGAACGCTACCTCAGCACTCCGCTATTTAAAGATCCAGAAGAAAGTGAATGGTTGACACAAGTTTAATAATAGGGAACAGGGAACAGGGAACAGGGAACAGGGAACAGGAAATGATTTATTCTTTCCCATTACCAACCAATGTCTCTGAGTTCAAAATTCACTGTTACCATTAGTCAAGTTTTTTTCACCAAAACCAGCAAACAAATACAACTACCAAGGAGTTTCAGCGGAGTTAAAGCCTGACTTTTCAAGACAATTACAGCCCCTAAACCCATCAGCACGAAAGGGACAAGATAATTACCATACTGGGTTAAAAAATTGGCTATTTTCTTCTGGTGGGTTAACTTATATGCTGCGTAACACCAAATTGCTAAAAGAATAAAAAATAAAGCGATAATTATTAAAAAGCTATCTAGTTTAGTGCTAGAAAATAATGGTATATAAATGCTAATATTATCACTGCCATTAGCAATCGTAACAATGGCTACGGTGTAAATTTGGGAATTTCCAAAAATATTGCTTGTTGATAATGTAGAGGGTGTTATTTCTGCTGGAGTTTCAGCCAATGAATCTGTTTCCTTATTCACAAAACTACTGATACCAATAGTTAGAGGAATCAAACCTAATAAACCAATCCAGGTTTGAGGTAGAATCAAGCTACCAAATAAACCTGGTAAACTGAGAATCACGAGAATAGTAAAACCTAAATACTGACCGATCACAATTTGCCAAGGGCATAAATTATCATTTACTTGAGCAAAAAATAGCAATAAAATTACAATATCATCAATATTAGTGGCACTAAAGGCAGCTATTCCTGTAATAATAGCAGTGTAAAAATCATTCATTTTAGATATTTTTGATATTTATGAACTTTAAGGTAACAAATATTGATATTTTAATAAATTGTATATTATAAAAATCACCATGAATAGTCTGATTACTGCTTTTACTCAAGGCATCATTGCTTTTGCGGCTACTAATATTGATGACATTATTATTCTGCTGCTTTTATTTTCGCAGATAGATAGCAATTTTCGCCGTAGACATATTTTTATTGGTCAATACCTTGGCTTTGCAGCAATTATTCTTCTCAGCTTACCAGGTTTTTTTGGTGGCTTAGTTGTCAAGGGAGAATTAATTGGATTATTAGGACTATTACCAATAGGTATTGGTATTAAGCAATTACTAAATCGGGAAGAAAAAAATACAGAAGTTCAGACTGTCAACGCTGATTTTGAAAAGTCATCACATCCCAATCCCATATTCTCATTCTTATTGACTATTCTGCACCCAAATACTTATAAAGTTGCGGCGGTGACAGTTGCTAATGGTGGCGACAATATTAGTATTTACATTCCTCTATTTGCTGGTCAAACTCTTGGCGGTTTAGGAATTATTTTGGCTGTATTTTTAGGCATGGTAGGGGTTTGGTGTGGTATTGCTTATTTATTAAGTCGTCAAGCCGCTATTGGTTATATTCTAAGTCGTTATGGTAAGGCTGTAGTCCCGTTTGTGTTAATTGGTTTGGGGTTATTTATTATGTACGAACGAGGTACTTTTGACCTCTTGCTTTTGAAGGGAAATTAAAACACAGAGGTACACGCGGAGGTAATTATGCTTGTGCGACTAATTTCCAACTTACCATCATTAAGATGCTATAAATAATAAATCTTAGTGGGCGTTGAGGCGCAATTTGGCAAAGTTTAGCACCGATAAGAACTCCTGGAACTGAACCGATCCAAATTGGCAATACTAAATTCCAATTCACGGTTCCTAATGTCAAGTGTCCCAGGGATGTGAATATTAATAAAATTGCAGCTTGAGTAATGTCTGTACCCACTAATTTACGGGCATCTAGACGAAATAATGATATCAAAACTAAAGCAAACATAGAACCTGATGAAACGCTTGTCATACCGACAAAGAAGCCTAAAACTGCGCCAATAATTACTGTAAAAAAACGTCCTTTATTGGTTCTAACATTTAATTTTGGCGGTTCGGGTAAATTAACTTTGGGAAAAAATGTCATTAATAACATTTGTATTAATGCTGTCAATGTAACTATCAAAATCATGATTCCTAATAACCGCAGCAACAGGTTGTCTATGTTATTTTCTCCACTGCTTCTAAGTCGATGTAAAACTCCTACACCCATTAATGAACCGGAAACGCTACCCATTGCCAGCCATTTGACTATTTCTAGATCAAGGGTTTTCTGTTGCCAATGTTTTACACCACCGACTACTTTCATTAATGTGGCAGCTACAACATCAGAACTAATAGCAATAGAAGGTGGAACTTGAAAGACAAAAATTAACATGGGAGTGATCAGAGATGCACCCCCTATTCCTGTTAAACCAACGATGATGCCAATGAAAAAGCTGAAAACGGGTAGTAATAAGTAGTCCATATTCCTATTTGATAATGGGTTTTAGCTGTGATGTGGAGAATTTGAGTATGACTATAAACCTTGTGAGCAAACTGTCATAACTCCTGAAGGATGAGTTTTTCTGCTTGGTGAAAATTCTGGCGGTTATTTTTTTTGACTTTATGTAAACACCTAAAGCTTGATTGGCTTACTGTAGTTTAATATTAAATCTATCGAAAGTCTAGTGTAAATATCTATAAATTGATTTACTTTTTCGTGATTATCTTGCCGATAAAGAAGAATAACAGCATCAAGAATATAGAATAATACAAACTACAGTTGTGTGGGATTGTATTGCTAATTAAAATAAATAAACCGTTCTAGCATGATTCAGGAGTGAAATCATTTTTTAGACAGAGTTTAATCATGAATTGATGTTCTAACTACCCTATCCAGTGCTATATAGCAATTCCCATTCAAGTGAGGTACAAGCAATAATAATTAAACGCAGATGGACGCTGATAAACGCGGATAATTTTGTACTTCATTAGACTA
>RDYJ01000237.1 GCA_004293145.1 Nostocales cyanobacterium
TGGGATTTGCAAAGGGTGCGCCAATAATTATGTCATCAATACCGTCATTGTTAACGTCTCCAGCACTGCTGACGGCGAACCCTAAGTAGTCGTCCGCTGTCAGTCCGTTGATGACAAAGCCATTATTACCATTAAGATTGTTAAGGTCGAAGTTAGAACTATAGCTACTCTGACCAAATATTACGTAAGCTTTTCCAGGCTGACCATTGGGTACGGTATAGGCATTGGGAGCGGCGATAATTAGATCATCAAAGCCGTCTTTGTTAATGTCTCCTGCATTCGTGACTGTATAGCCTAATTCGTCTTCCGCATTCAGTCCGTTGATAATAAAGCCGTCGTTGCCATTCAGACTAGAGAGGTTGACGGTAGGAGTGGAACTGAAACTTTGCTTGCCAAATACTATGTATGCTTTGCCAGAATTATTACCCTCTAAATCAATCAAGGGTGCGCCAATAATAAGGTCGTCAATACCGTCTTTGTTAACGTCTCCTGCTGCACTAACAGAACGGCCTGATGCCTCACCTTCTGTACTACCAATCAGAGTAAAGCCGTTGATCCCATTTAAGGTAGAAAGATCGATGATGGGACTGGAACTAAAACTTTTTTTGCCAAAGACTACATAGCTGCTTCCTGCATTATTTTGATTATTGGGATCAGCCAGGTAAGCGCCAATAATTATGTCGTCGATGCCGTCATCGTTAATGTCTCCAGCGTTGCTAATGGAGTAGCCTAAGTAATCATCATTATTATTGCCATTGATGATAGTAAAGCCATTTATGCCATTCAGTGTGGAGAGATTCAAAAATGTGTCTGTCATGCTTCTTTAGTATTTTTGGTTATGCCAATTTTTGATAATTACCCCTACTGCAATGTCATCTGCTCATGCACTATTGTAGGGCTAACTTTAGTCCAGCAATTTATCTGTTTTTGCTGTTAATTTGCATTGAAAATTTACTCTGTGCAGTGAGCATTCAGAGTCTATCTAGATTGCCGTCGGGATATGAAAAGCCCAGGTTCAACTCTATGCAAATTAAACCCTAGATTCTATTCATTTACCCTAACGAGGACTGCATACTCCTGAAATCCATGTCTTTTTAGACTTGGGGTTTTGCCGATGACACCCGAACGAACTTACCGAAACGAATTTAATAAAACGAACTTACCAAGATGCTGAAGTTTTTACTGGTTTTCAGGTGTTTAATTTTTGATTAGTTAAGAATTTGTTCATTTAACACCCGCAATAATTATAGATTATCTCTTGTACTATTAATTGTCAAGTCGCGATCAAATTTAGGTAGGGAATACATAAAACGCTGAGTTTACTTTGGATTGGCTTGGTTGTTGATTCCCGCAAATAGGAGAACTTGATCAAGCTAATGACAAAAAAGTTATGATTAATTTTGGCTTTTGATCTGCTTTAACGATGATGTGCTAGTGGAAAAACCAGCACAATGATAGGGGTATAACTGGTAACTTTTTGGCATGATCTAGGTAACAGTTTTGCTGGAGATCAAAAGCAGTGTATTTAAACTTTTTTATCAGTTCGATTGTGGGAATTGTCGTTACATTCTTGGTAGCTTTTGGTGTTTTACAATGGTTTCATATACCAGCTGGTAATTTTCTTGACTGGGTAATTGGTGGTGCGAGTTTTTGGTGGTTGTTGGTGATTGTGACAGTTCCTTGGAATGTCCATTTTCAAGCGAAGGAAGTTTTAGCAGCAGCAGCAGCATCAATAGAAAAAAATATTCCTGTAGATGAGAAGCAAGTTAAGTATGTGCAGGTTTTAGCCAAGCGATCGCTCTGGCTGGCTATTGGGTTACATTTAGTCTCAGCTATTGCTCTTTATATTCTGGCTGCTACTGGTATTAGTGCTGTGGGATATATTAGTTCTGGTGCAGCTTTATTATTAACCTTACTGCGACCAGCTATAAGCGCCTACGAATATTTGTATGGTCGGTTAATAATGATTCGGCAAGCATTTACCTATCCACGTGAAGATATCCTGGAACTTCGCAATCGTTTTGATGAAATAGAACAAAAAGTTCAATCTTTGGAAGATCAACTTAACCCCGAACAGCCTTATTCTTTAGCAGCAAGTAACCAAAGATTTGGCGAAGAAACACGCCGAGAATTAGCTCGTATTATTGCTAGTTTGGAAGAATTACGGGCTACAAACCAAGTTGAACATGAGCGACTATCGAGAGAAGCTAGAAATGCGATCGCTCAACTTTCTACCGATGGGCAATTTCTCGATCATGTACGGGAGATTATTAGATTTTTTAAATCAGCCTGAACTGGGGACTCTTTACTGGGGACTGGGGATAGAGTTGAAAGTTTGTTTATGTCTAGATTTTATCGCCAATTCATGTTCTAAATCAGCTGTTCCGCATTTAAACTGTATAACTTAAATAAGTCTAACTCTTGTGGGTTGGGCATCCCTCCCTAATATTTAAATTAGATGAGTTTTAGCTGAACAGATTGCGATCGCCAAAAAAATACCCGTTATCAGCTTGAGTAATAACGGGAATTAAAATTTATCATCCACAAATTGGATTTTTATAGCAACAGACAAGGAGCTTAGGACAATAACTGATAGTACAGCTTGGCTTTAGCCATTGATAAAACCTAGACACAAACAGACTTTCCACTCTGTCACCTGTCACCTACTCTATTCACTATCTGGAAGCAACTTGAGGTTCTGCCCAAATTTGTGTATCTCTTTCACCAAAAGTAACAGGTTGATCCTCGTCGGTGCTGACATTGACAGTTTTGCCGTCACTAGCAACTTGGATCAAAGGCCAATTTTCTTCCCCTAGTTCACCCGCACGAAACAGCACATGATCTGGTTGTTTTTTACTCCAACCTAACAATATTGCTATTTTCTCATGCTCGTCTTCCGCTTGGGCTGGAGCAACTGTTTTGGTATGATTTTCTTGGCGATCCCAAATTACTGCATGGTCTGTCACATCTGCTGTGTTGAAGATGCCTACAAATTTACGGGCTAAAAAGCGATCACCTGTTGCCGACCAGCTAATTGGAACTAAGACACCAATTTTTCCTTCCGTATCCGTTGTTTGGACTGCCAGTGGCTGATTTAATAACGGATCGCTAACGTTAGCAGTTTTCGCCATCACCTGCAATTTCTTAGTTTGCCGATCTTCGATAAACAACAAGCTACTAACCCGGCTGTTGTGCATTTCTGGTTTCACTTCTAGCTGCACGCGGCTATAAACAGCATATCTACCATCAGGAGAGATAACTGGTATGCTGCGATAATGTCTAACACCAGAAATCCCTTTACCACCAATAGCATCCTGAGTCTTCATGATCCATGTCCAGGGGATCGGATGAGGACTACCTATGGGATCTGCTGGCACTGTATCGGACTGCTGTTGCTGTTCATGGACAGGAATCTCTGTCATTGAAAAGGGTTGTGATTCTCTAATACCTGATGCATTTGTAGTTTTTCTTAAGCCATCATTGCTGAGATTCTCACTGTCTAAAGCATTAACTTCACCGCTTAAAGTCCCGATTTTAGCATCTTTTAATTTTTGGATTAAATTAGTTTGATTAACAGGAACTTTTGCTAAATTTCCCTGTTTAACTACCGCTAAGATATCGCTGACAGCTAGATCACCACTCAATCCTTGATTTTCTTGCCCTACCCCAGAATCAATTTGATCAGCTAGTAATGCTTGCCTGGCTTCACTCATAGGCTGATTATTTGGCACACCAGCAACAGTCCCAACTTTTCCTACTAAGGAGTTTATTTCACCTATTTTTGCGCCATTTCCCCTAGTAATGGCTTCTGCTTGGGACTTTAAATCAGATTTACTAAGTCCTGAACCAATTTTTTCTACTTTTAATTGTGATTGTTTGGCTACGCTAGAGTGAATCGATACCCCTACTAAGGGAGCAATTAGTATAACAACAACGACGTACTTGAGAAATGGTTGTACGCGGAACCATCCTGACAGCAAAAGGGATTTCAGCATGAGTGGACTCTCTAAGGGGCGGTTGCTATGTGAGGAGCAAGTCTATGCAGGAAGAGGAAAAGCTATGATTAATATGTATAACAACAAACGAGAAGCTCTAACGAGATTATCTGGCTAAATTTTGCATCACTTTACAAAAATTTGCTTATCATGATTCACACCTTTACATTTTTTCAATTACTGAATTTGCCAGTATAGTATAGTTACAGCGAATACTGCTGTTTATTACACTGAGAAATATATAAATTTGCGGACAAAAGATACCTAATTAGCAATGACTAAACATAGACAAGTTATAAAAAAATATAACCTTACCCTTTAGCCAATTAAGAATAAGTACCTAAATTCAGTTTTACCTTTTTAGAAGCTGTCATAATATATCAAACCCCGATACAACCAAATATTATCCGTCACAAAGTATTCTCTTCCTTTAACAATCTGGCAGGATCTGGGCAATATTCATACAAACCTTACCTTGATCTATCCAAAATTATCAAGTGCAAATTTGCTCGTCAACAAACAAAATGCCTATCGCCATCGCGTAGCTGCTAGAAAGGTTAATTTTGCCAATGATCACATAAATCAGGCAAGTAGTTGTTAAATTGTCCCGACATGAGACAATAGAGGAAGTTTATCCCTGGAAACAGCAGATAAAACCATCAATTGATCCCAGATGTTTTGCTTGCCAAGACATCATGTTTTATCAAGGAAGTTTTTGTTGCACCGATAATAAATACTTTACCACCAAATAGCTGAAATTTAATGTCATCAAAGCAAATTCGCTTTGCGTCTTTTTCATGATGCTGGCGATTTAGTCGGTTTTGGGCAGTCAGTTGTCAGTGATTCGTGACGCATTTAATATTGACTAATAACTAACAACTAATAACTAGCAACTAATTACTAATGAAAGTCGTATTTTTTGGTACTCCTCAATTTGCCGTCCCTACTCTAGAAAAACTGCTGAATCACCCAGCTTTTGAGGTATTGGCTGTTGTCACACAACCGGATAAACGCCGAGAAAGAGGAAATAAACTGACACCATCACCTGTAAAAACAGTAGCAAATGCTAACAATCTCCCTGTATGGCAACCGGAGAGAGTTAAAAAGGATGTTGAAACTTTAAACCAACTCCAAGCACTAGCAGCGGATGTGTTTGTTGTGGTTGCTTATGGACAAATTTTGTCTAAGAAAATCTTAAAGATGCCTAAATTTGCTTGCATTAACGTACATGGTTCAATTTTACCGCAGTATCGTGGGGCTGCCCCCATTCAGTGGTGTTTATATAACGGTGAAAAAGAAACTGGCGTTACCACCATGTTAATGGATGCGGGGATGGATACGGGAAATATGCTCCTCAAAACGACTACAGCCATAAAATTACTGGATAATGCTCAAATTTTAGCTGATCAGCTGGCTGTGATCGGTGCAGATTTATTAGTGGAAACCTTGGTTAAGTTGGAACACCAAGAAATTAAACCTCTTCCCCAAGATCATTCTCTGGCCACTTATGCGTCTTTGATTCAAAAGGATGACTATAACTTAAACTGGTCAAAAACTGCTATAGAATTACACAATCAAATTCGAGGTTTTTATCCTAATTGCATCACTACTTTTCGCAATCAATCACTAAAAATCACTGCGACTGTTCCCTTAGATGCTGCTTATATTCAAGAATTACCACCAGAGATGCAAAATAAAATTCATAAATTGCCTGATTTGTCAACTGTATCTGCTCAATATGGAGAAGTAGTATGTATTGCCAAGGGAATAGGAGCAATTGTCCAAACTGGAAAAGGTTTATTGTTGTTAAAAGAAGTTCAACTAACTGGTAAACGTCCTCAGTCAGGGTGGGATTTTGTTAATGGTACTCGTTTAACTGTAGGAGAGGTAATGGGTAATTGGTAATTGGTAATTGGTAATTGGTAATTGGTAAAAAGCTCTTCCTATTCCCTGTTAAGAGTTCCCTATTTTCTATTCCCTATTCCCTATTCCCTATTCCCTATTCCCTATTCCCTATTCCCTATTCCCTATTCCCTATTCCCTATTCCCTATTCCCTATTCCCTATTCCC
>RDYJ01000238.1 GCA_004293145.1 Nostocales cyanobacterium
AGCTGTTCCGCATTTAAACTGTATAACTTAAATAAGTCTAACTCTTGTGGGGTGGGCATCCCTGCCCGCCCTAATATTTAAATTAGATGAGTTTTAGCTGAATTTCATTGTTTTGAGCTTCACCGACAAGTATTGACTGGAACTGATTAACGAAAAATAAAAACAAAAAAGGCTTGGAAGGGAAACCAAGCCCAGACTTCACTCAGGGTAAAATATATCTTAAGTCTATAAATTTTCAGTAATTTAAACATCCTCCTTAAGGAATAATGTTGAGCAAATGTAGTAATTTTTCTGTTGAGGATACGCTAATTCATATCAACAGACTTTCAACCCTGTTACCTGTTCTTTGATGTCAGTTAAGAAACTTCTGTCCCAAAGGCTATTCTTAATGACCAAAATACAATTAAACTTGCAATCGCTAACCAATCACCTGTTCTTAATTGTAACTCTTGCCATTTAACTCGATGCTCGTTGGGGCTGGTAAAACCTCTTACCATCATCGCATTTGCCATTTGTTCGGCTCTTAAAAGCAAATTTTCTAATAGTCTCTCAATGACAATTAACCAAACTTTTGCGCCTCCTTTTAATCCTAGCTTTTTCCAATTAATTGCCCTAGTCATCACAGAACGAACTAGGTTTTGGATTTCTTCTAACACTAGGGGTATAAACCGCAAAGATAAGGTTAAAGTCAGCGTGATTTCTGTAACTGGTATTTTGAATCGTCTTAATGGTTGCATTAAGCTTTCCATCCCAGATGTGATTTCTTCTGGTGCGGTTGTGAGCAAATATAAATTAGTGCTGTAAATTAAGGTAAAGACTATTGTACTCAGGCTAATTGCTAAATCTAAGGAACGACGATTTATTTTTATAGGTCCTTTGTGAAATAGCACATATCTGTATTCTTTTTTGCTATCTGCTAATTCAGGACTCGCTTTGCTATCTTTAGCAGTTGCTGGTTGGGTTAAGATTTGTTCGTTTTTGGGTAGGCGTGATTGATAATTTATACTTAATCCATCAGGGCTAATAGCACCGAGCGCCAACACCATGAATGATAGCACTAATAACCAGCCCATTTGTTGCCGCCAGACTCTCAGGGGAATTTTGGCAAATAAGGTAAAAATAATCAATAGTAAAACCAGCAATACTCGCCAATAGTTGTTAGCAACAACATAGCTGGTGAGAAAGCTTAACAACCAAATTAGCTTAACCCGTGGATCAAGTTTATGTAGCCAGGTTTGCGGTTCTTCTAAATATAATCCCAGGGGTAGCGATCGCAGTAAATCCATTTTTTAGTCATTGTTCATTGGTCATTGGCCATGAGTGATGAGCAAATGACCAGTGAATCTATTTTACGCGAGTTGCCCGGTTGACACTACCAAGTTCCATTTCCCGGACTTTCTTACTCCGCCATAGTATGCGAATTGGTGTACCTTCAAAACCTAATTGTTTTCGGAATTGTCTTTCAATGTAACGTCTATAGTTATCATTGAACCTTTTAGAATCGTTGACAAATAGGGCAAATGTTGGCGGTTGGGTACTCACTTGGGTACCATAATAAATTTTACCTTGACGACCGCCCCGTGAAGCCGGTGGGGAATGCCAGCTAACTGCGTCTGTGAGGACTTCATTTACTACTGATGTGCTGACACGCCGTTTGTGTGCTTCCGCTGCCTTATTTACCAATTCTAAAATCTTTTCTACCCGTTGTCCTGTTGTGGCACTGACAAAAATTATGTCTGACCATTCGGTAAAATGTAACCTGCCTTCTAGGCTCTTTTCATAGTCGTAGATGGTGTAAGAGTCTTTTTCTACAGCATCCCATTTGTTAACTACGATAATACAAGCGCGACCTTCTTCAATAATACGGCCTGCTAATTTTTGGTCTTGTTCAGTAGCTCCATCTTCAGCATCTAACACTAATAAAACCACATCGGCGCGGCGGATGGCTTTAAAAGCACGGTTAATACTAAAGAATTCTGTACCGTATTCGATATGTTTCTTTTTGCGAATACCTGCGGTGTCAATTAAGCGGTAGGTTTGCCCATTTCGTTCAATTTCTGTATCAATTGTATCACGAGTTGTACCCGAAATAGGGCTAACAATTGCTCTTTCTTCTCCAACAAAAGCATTCAATAAACTGGATTTGCCCACATTGGGACGACCGATAATTGCGACTTTAATCACATTATCTTCTGCTACATCCTTGACATCGGGGACGTGCTTAATTAACTCATCCAGGATTTCCCCTGTACCACTACCATGAATGGCTGAAATCGGGAAAGGTTCACCCAATCCTAATTCCCAAAATTCACTGGCTTGAATAACGCCTTGATCTGGTGATTCACATTTATTTACAGCTAGAAAAATTGGTACAGGTTGTTGACGTAACCATTCAGCAATCTCTTGATCTGCTGGCATTGGTCCTGTTTGCCCATCAACTACAAATATTGCTGCACAGGCTTCTGCCAGCGCCGTCATCGCTTGTTGACGAATCAGGGGGAGAAATTCGGTATCATCGTTAAATACTAAACCGCCGGTATCGACTACCACAAATTCCCGGTCGTTCCAAAATGCTGGTCGATAAGTGCGATCACGTGTTACACCTGGTTCATCGTGGACTATGGCCGTTTGATCTCCGGCTAAACGATTTACTAAGGTGGATTTGCCCACATTGGGGCGGCCTATAATTGCTACAATTGGCAGTGCCATAAACTAGAGTTCTTCGTGCTGAGTGTGTAGATGTGCTGAGTTTTATATCTACGTTCTTCACCCAGCACTGTTTTAGAGAACTATTCATCATATCATATTTTTGGCTTTTTGCAACTTTGAAACAGGGGACTGGGGATATTCTTTTTTAAAATCGTTGTAACTTAATATCACAAATTTAACTCTTGACAAGCAATTTATTACATAAATATATTGAATTAATAGTATTATTATCCAAAGTAATGAGCAAACGTCAATGGCTAGAAATTAGCGAGTATGTGTGCTTGGGTTTAACAGTATTGGGAACTATTGCAGCAACAGTAACTCAACAAGTGGTTTATGCAGCTGTGCCTCTGAGTTTAAGTATAGCTTTAAATTTAGCTAATCGTCCTCGGTTTAATTATTCCCAGTCCCAACAACAAATTGAACAGTTACAAGCAAGTTTTCAAACCACAACTGATAAATTTTACCAAGTACAGGAAACTATGGATACATCTAATCAGCGGTTACAACAAATTGAAGCTTGGAAACAACAGTTAAACCAACTTATTGACCACAAAATTGAACTATCACTACTAAAAGTGATTACAGAAATTAACCAATTTCCTCAACAAATTCAAAATATTAATCATCGGTTAAATGAATTAGATAATTCTCTCAAAAATTTACAACAGCAGATTCACCAACAAGGAGAAAAATTAAACATTATTCAAGAAATCCAATCTGAAGTTTTGCAGATTAATCAAAAAATGCAAAAAATTGAGGAAATTGAGACATCGTGGAAAAATTGGAGTGAAATTAATCAACAAGAATTAGCAGAATTAAGAGAAAATCAAAAACATCAAAGTTTAGAATTTACCCAACTTAATCACCAACTTGCTGATCTTAATTCTCGCTGTGAAAATATGGCTCATTCCATCCACAAATTAAATCAAGCTTTTGCTACACAAGTTGAAGAGTTTGATCAAGTTAAACAAAATCAAAACAGTGAAAATTATAGATTCAATGATATTTTTGATTCTATCAATCAATCCTTAACAGTATTAGATACTTCATTTGATGCTTTAATTACATTTGATTCTTTAATCAGACCACTGGAGAAAGCAAATCAATCAAATAGTCAAACAGTAGAAAATCCTACCGTCAACGTCGAATTTAATCAAGCAGTTACTACGACATCTGGATCAGAAGATAACACGGAAAAATTAGTATTTGTGGGAACTTTAAAAGGTCATGAATATAAAGTTTCTTCAGTTGCTTTTAGCCCAGATGGTAAAATTTTAGCAAGTGGAAGTGATGACAAAACTATCAAAATTTGGGATTTAACAACTCAGCAACATCGTACTTTGGAAGGACATCAAGATTCAGCTTGGACTGGAGGTATTAACTCAGTTGCTTTTAGTCCCGATGGTAAAATATTAGCCAGTGGAAGTAATGATAAAACTATAAAATTGTGGGATGTAAATACGGGAATAGAAATTTTCACTTTTACAGGACATGAAGACAAAGTTAACTCTGTAGTATTTAGTCCCTTGGGAAAAATTTTAGCGAGTGGTAGTTTAGATAAAACTGTGAAAATTTGGTCTTTAGAACAGGGAAAAGAGATTTACTCTTTTAAAGGTCATCAAGATGATGTTTTGTGTGTAGCTTTTAGTCCTGACGGTAAACTCTTAGCTAGTTGTGGAGGTAGTAATGATAAAACTATCAAGATATTACAATTAGCTGAAAACAAAGTGAGAACTTTAACAGCTTTAACGGTAACTTCTGATTGGTTTGCTGGCGGTATTAATGCTTTAGCTTTCAGTTCTGATGGTAAGATTTTAGCAAGTGCTGGTAATGATAAAACTATTAAGTTGTGGGATGTAGAAACTGGTCAGGAAATTAAGGTTTTCACTGGACATTTTAATCATGTTTGTTCTGTTGCTTTTAGTCCCAATAGTCAGATTTTAGCTAGTGCTAGTAAAGATAAGACTGTGAAATTATGGGTTGTAGATAGTGGAGAAGAAATTTCTAGTGTGAAATGTGCTGATGATGCAGTTTATGCAGTTGCTTTCAGCCCTGATGGTAGGGTTTTAGCTGCTGGAAGTGGTGATAAAACAATTACCCTATTTCCTTGTGAATGATTTGATCCCCCCAACCCCCCTTAAAAAGGGGGGCTTTAAGCTCATTATATATCTAACAAATCGGCTTATTAATAAGGAAAGATAATTCTTTCACCTGGTCTGATGTCAGCATGAAAAAATCCCTTATTACGTCCCATAAAAACTGCATCTCCTATACCTGTAAATTTAGAAGCCTTTAATACATCTAAAAGTCGGCGGAAATCACCGTTCAACGGCTGCATATCTAGAGCGCGGAAGTAGAGATGTTGACTATTACCAACACCACCAACACTTCTGTTTACTGCTGGTGGACGGTAGCCGGAAGTAATTCTAATAGGTGAACCAAATTTTTCTCTCACTCCTCCCCAAGTTTTCGCCATTCTAATTGCATTTGCTACATATTCAGAACTGGTAGGAATGCGAGTACAATCTTTAGTAGCTTCACCCCAAGTTAAGGGAACACCTTCAACGATGTATTGGTTTGCGTAGACTATTTCACCACCAGGAAGTTTCATGGATGAACCTGTACGCGACCCAGCAGCAGGATTAAGTATTGCTGCGGAATTAGTATCTTCTTCTTTGTCGCTACCTACTTCTTCGTTACCTTTTAATGCTAATAACTCTTGAGCAGTTGTTACTCCTAGACCTAAAGGAAACTCTAGTTTATTATCTTCCTTAAATTCTGTAAAAGCTTGCTTAGTTAGGGGACCAACAACGCCATCTGCTTCTATTTTCAGAATTTGTTGTATTTCTTTAATTAGGTCTGAGTTTGCATCAGTAATGAATATAGCCGGGGGGTTGAGTTTGACAAACTCAGATAGAGATTTGATACTTGCAGTGTTGGTTGAATCTGGGGTGTTTGATGTCATAAGTTTCTGAACAGATATGAAGAGGTTTTTAAGTTTTTAAAGGGACATGATTTAATCATCCCGTTGACTAATTCGGGTAATCTTAAACACTAGCCTTATAAGAAATAAATCGTACAGATAAAACTAGCCTATTTTGTCTGTTGAATCCTTAATTTAGGATTAAAATTTATTTTCCAGCTTAAACCCTGTCATCTATAGGACTTACGCATTGACAGAAAACATCAAATATGAAGTATGGGTTTCAGTCTCTTGTAGGGTGCGTCAGATATAGAAAATTTGTTAATTGTGCCAAA
>RDYJ01000074.1 GCA_004293145.1 Nostocales cyanobacterium
GCGATCCTATTTGAGTTCAGAACTTATCAGTGAGGAAAGGGAACTCTTAACAGGGAACAGGGAACAGAAAGTGTTCATGAATCATTTAGGATTGCTATACTTCAGATCCCCGACTTATTGAAGAAAGCGGGGATCTATATCTTTTGAATTGTGCTAAATTTCTCTAATCCAGATTGCTAAACCGCCTCCACGTCCACGGGCGGCAATCAAATCTTCCGTTGCTAAAAAGAAGGCAAAAAAGGGTAATTTAGCTATAGGCTGATGATAAAAATCCTCAGATTCAACTTTACCAGAACGAATCCGCTGATCATAAACAACACGACCAAATAAACTAATTTCCATCTGAGTAAAATCAAAAGCCAAGAGATTTTTCTTCCCCAGATATTGTGCAGGTCCAGTCAGTTTCAGCAACAGCGAACCTAATTTTGCTTGATTAGTAATTTCGCTATCAGCACTAAAAGAAATATAAGCTGCGGCCAATTTTGGTACATAGAAGCCCTTACCTAAAATAATTCCCCCACGCTTTCTGACTTTTTTAGTACCAGTAGCAAAACAAAGCCGCCATTTACCGATGAGAGAATCAAAAGGATAATTGAGACGTTGCTGCTTGGCAGTTTTTTCGGCTTGTAGCAACGCATTGACAACCAAATCAGCCCCAGGAAGTTTGTTTCCCTGTCGATAAGCAGCCGCTGTTTGAGTTAAGGTACTAAAAAAATCAGGAGTAGTGGTAGATATCAAATGACCGGTCATCTTAATAGTTATTTGTTTCTATGTCTGAATAGATTTTAACCTTAATCAACAAGATCCCGACTTTTGCAAGAATTGGCAATCTGTTTGATAGCAACTGGCATTAACATTAAGTTAAGTATCTTTCCTTTAAGGAAAAATTCAAAACCCCAAAATATATAACAGAATAGAATTACCCAAATGTCTTTTATGTGGTTTGAGGAGTGTTCAACTCACCTATAGACATAGAGAGGTGAAATATGGATGCTATGAGTTTTCTGAGTCAATATATCTCAGGAAAGCGGAATTTTCAGAGAGCAAATCTACATCAAGCCAATCTCAGCAACGCTAACTTAAGAGGTGTTAATTTATCTGAAGCTGATTTGAGTGGTGCGGATTTAAGTAAAGCAAACTTGAGTAAATGTAATTTGAGTCGTGCAAATTTGACTAATGCTGATCTCAGTGGTGCAAATTTGCAAGGTGCAAACTTGAGTGAAGTAAATTTGATTGGTGCTGACTTAATCAGAGGTAACTTTCAGGAAGCTAACCTCAGTCGTGCAGATTTGCGTGGTGCAAATTTAAAATTTGCTAACTTACTGGGTGCAAACCTGACTGAAGCAGAAATGAGTGGCGCTATTTTAAATGGTGCTAATCTCCGCGAAGCCAATTTAATTGGTAGTAACATCAAAGAATCAGAATTTAATGATGCAGATTTAACTAATGTAATCATCACTGAACTAGAAATGACTGAAGAAGTGCTGCACATCGGTTTATCCCATACATGGATAACATGGGCTGGAAGTTGTTGATATTTTTGGGGAAATGGTCAGTTATCAGTTATCACGGTTGATTTTTGACTGCTGACTGTTAACTGCCTTTTCCCAGTCAAGAGTCCCTAGTCCCTAGTAGACTAGAGGTGTTACACCACGCATTTGCCGTAAAGAATTTATACAAGCTGCACAGTCACAGCCAAATAAATCAACCGCCATATTGCTTTCGTCTACATTGAACTCTAGCATCAGAACATCATCAGGAGTAGCAGCATCTTCTGGTTGTACCTGATACTCTGGAATTTGAGCCAGTACGGAAGCTCTAGCACAGACTAAACCTACTTTATGTTTATTGCGAATACAGGACAAATTATCTGTAGTTTGGGCTGTGCTTTTAGCTGCGGGTTCTACAGCTTGGGCTTTATTTACCATCACACCCATAGTTAAAAAAGAGCTAATCAGCACAGGAGAAGAAAACAAGCTTAGTATAAATTTGTTCATTTTTTTTTCCTTTACAAATGTTCTTGAATACTCAGGATAAACGATTAGATATTTCAATTCAAGAGAACATCTATCAGGATTCACACAAAAAATGAACGATCAAATAAAATGTCCGCAAGGGCGGACATATATTAGGGCTTCTGTCACTTTTATTGGCTACAATCATGTATGGAACATGATGCTTTTATTGTTGATGATAAAAACTAAAAATTCAAGTGTTTACAAGTATTTGATTAGACATAATTGCTTGAATTATATCTTTACTCAGGAGCTAGGAGTCAGAAGCCAGGAGTTCTAGAATATAAATTATGAATTATGAATTATAACGGCGTGGTGTATAAACCCGGATCTCTTTTTCATGGGTTTCTATCTGCCGAGTTTGGGAAGAACCAACAATAATCAAAGTTCGCATATCTGCTTCTATTGGTTCTAACTGTTCCAAGGTGATGACTTTTACTGTTTGTCCTGGTCTACCCAGATTCCACCCTAATATTACTGGTGTATCTGGTTTTCTGTACTGTAGCAAGATATTTTTAGCTGCCGCTAATTGCCAAGTACGTTCTTTAGAAACAGGATTATAAAATGTGATCACAAAATCACCTTGGGCGGCTGTTGTAATGCGTTGGGCGATAATTTCCCAAGGTTTCAAAATGTCAGAAAGAGAAATTACACAAAAGTCATGTCCTAAAGGTGCGCCAATAGCTGCGGCGGTGGCTTGCATGGCGGAAATGCCAGGGGCTACTTGAATCTCAATGCTTTGCCATTCTGGTTGATGATATCGGTCTATGACTTCAAAAACTGCGGTAGCCATTGCGTAAATCCCAGGGTCTCCTGAAGAAACTACTGCTACATATCGCCCTTGGGCGGCTAAGTCTAAGGCCACTTTTGCCCGTGTTTCTTCTTCTCGATTATCAGATTCATGAATTTTTTTACCGTCAGCTAATGAACCTATTAAATTGATATAGGTTTTATAACCGACTAAATCAGTAGCATGACTGAGAATTTCTTTAACTTCGGGAGACATCCACTTTGATGCACCAGGCCCTGTCCCAATGATAGCTAATTTCCCTCTGGCTTGGCCAATGGTTTCTGGTTCGATTATTTGGGGACAAATGGTCATAGTAATCTGGGAAAATGGCGAAGATAAAGATTGATGGCTTGGTTTTGTACCAGTAAAAACAACAGCTTCGTGAAAACTGTATCCTTGTGCAGTGAATTCTGCGAGTTGACTGGCTGTAAAAAACCGCGTGGGTACTTTGAAGATATTGGCGATATTTTGAAGTATGGGGTTAGCCGCTAGGTAAAGAGGTGCTAGGATAACTGCGACTGCTTGGCTAGAAACCTGTGCATCTTCAAGTGTTTGATAAATGTGGGTAAGTGTTTCTGAGTTGGGGGAAGTTATGGCGATCGCAATCTTGGCGGGATGATAAACTAAACAGTCAGGTTGAGGAATTACCTCTTTTTCTGTCACTTGAATGGTTAACTCGCCGTTGTCATCAATAGGTAAGTTACTTTCACTCAACCAAGGTGCTGTTCCTACTAATCGCACTTTTGCCCCTGCTAATAAGTCAGCTATAAATTTTTTCGCATCCTCTGGGTTAGCTAAATGATATCCAGGTGGAGGAGATAACAAAGCTGTGCGAAAACGCAAATCTCCTGTTGTCGTAATGGCAGCTTGTACATTTAAAGCTGCTGCGATGTGACGCGCTAATTCATTTACTCCACTCAGTCCACCTAAAAGCGGCACAACTGCACTACCATCTTCGGCTACAGCTAATACTGGTGGTTCTTGACTTTTATCTGTAATTAGTGGTGCTAAAGTTCTAATCAGAATACCAGATGCACAAATACCAATTATAGGTGTGCCAGCGGCGAACAACTCGCGCAGTGTATCGCCAAAGTTGGTAAAACTCACGTCAACATCACAGGTGCGATTTGCTAAACCGTATAATTTCGCCTCTGGTAAAATATTGATAATTTGCCTTGCTACTGTGACGCTATTTTGACTCAGTATGATGACGGCTGCTGCAACCCTTGTTTTCATTTAATATTTAAATTTATTTAATTATTTTAAGATAGTTCTTCCTTATCAAAAACTATCATATCAGATTTTTCGGTCGCAGTCAATAGTCTTAACTTACTATTGCGCCGAATTTTGATCAAAATTTAAGTGGGTAATGGGCAATTTTTGATAATTCTTCTGCCTCCTGCCTCCTTAAAGTTGTTGCTTAGTAGGTATGACGATCATAGAGAAATAAGGTACTTGTTCTGGATCTACTTCATCTAAGGGGACAATTCTTTGCTGTGCCGTTGTTGCCCGTTCAATATATTTTGCCCGTGAAGTTAGCCCCAGTTGATGCAAGACATCGCGCACTTTAGCGAAATGGCGGCCGAGTTTCATAATTGCGGCTGCGTCTGTGGCTAACAGTTGGGCAGTTAGCATTTCTGTGGGCAGTGTGGCAGGTAGAACTGTGAGAATATCGTTGTAGTAGGTGAAGGGTACACCCAAGGATACTGGACAGGCCATGAGGGAAGAAATACCGGGAACAACTTCCGTTTGATATTGTGCAGATAAGCGTGTGAAGATATACATAAAAGAACCGTAAAAAAACGGATCACCTTCACAGAGTACAACCACATCCCGACCAGCAGCTAGATGTTCGGCGATGGGTTCAACTTCTTGGTCATAAATGGATGTTGCTTTTTCTGGTTCTAAGGCACGGGGGAGATGATATAAAACCTCAATTTGATTACCGGGTAAATATGGCGACACTATTTTTCTAGCGATACTTTCCCGGTCTATTGCTGACTGATAAGCGATCACAGAGGCCGAACGTAATAAGCGCAATGCTTTTAATGTCAATAGTTCTGGATCTCCAGGTCCGACACCAATTCCATACAGACGGCCTTTTGGGTTCATATTTCTTCCTCTGTGGCTAAGGCATTAACGGCAGCAGAGGCGATCGCGCTGCCGCCCCGTCGTCCATGTAAAGTTATAAATGGTACATTGCGGCTATCTGCGGCTAATGCGGCTTTTGATTCGGCTGCACCAACAAACCCGACGGGAAAACCTAAAATTACGGCTGGACGTGGTACTCCCTCATCTAGCATTTCTAGTAATCTAAATAAGGCGGTGGGTGCATTACCAATGGCGACAACTGCCCCATCGAGATGAAAACGCCATAATTCTAAAGCTGCTGCTGATCGGGTATTGATCAAGCGTTTGGCGATGGTGGGAACTTCGGGATCATTCAAGGTACAGATAACTGCGTTATTGGCAGGTAATCTTTTGCGGGTGACACCTTCGGCAACCATACGACAATCACACAAAATGGGTGCGCCAGCTGCTAGGGCTTTTCTGCCGGAGAGTACCGCATTGCGTGAATATGCCAAATCTGTGGCGATATCGGGCATTCCACAGGCATGAATTAGACGGACAGCAACTTGCGCTACATCTTCGGGCAGATTATCTAAATTGGCTTCTGAGCGAATAATGGCGAAAGATTTTCTGTATATTTCGTTTGCGTCACGTATATAATTAGACATAAGTTTGCTGAGGGGGGATTTGAGATTTAAATTGATTGAACATTGAACAATTGTTTGAGTTCAGATATATCATAACGATTGGCAAATTCTCTAAATGATTCTTGAGAACTAACTCGTTTAATTTGATACATTTTCAACATTCGTTCCATGATTTGAGGTAATTCAGCAAAAGTCACATTTTCATAAATCTGACGACCGAATAGTTGCAAGGTATCGTCAGCAAGATACACTTGATATCTTTCGACGGTTGCATTTCCTGCCTCAATATTGACACCAAGCAATGTAATATCACCTTGATGATGTTGAGCGCAAGATTTAATGCACCCTGTAAAATGAATATTAATCGGAAAATCGAAAGTGATTTGAGTTTCTAAATATTCTCCTAATTTCAAAGCGTGACTTTTTGTATCAGTCGCAGCAGCAGCACAACCCTGTTTGCCAGAACAGGATACTAAACCGCTTTTAATGTTGATGGCTGAATAACCAAGTCCTAAATGGGTAATTTCTGTTTGAACTTCGGCAATGTGTTGTTGAGGAATATCAGTGATGAGTAAATTTTGCCAAGGTGTTAGTCTGAGATTACCATGACCATATTTGGCGGCTAAATCAGCTAAACCTCGAATTTGCCCACTTTGTAAACGTCCCAAAGGTAAAACAACACCAATATAAAATAAACCTAATTGTTTTTGCTGATGAATATCCAGGTGATATATTTTTTTATTTTTATGATGTGCATTGGCATTTATGCGGTGATGGTTAATGTTTAGATGTTGTAGTTCTGTACACTTGTGTCGTTTATGTAAGGTTAAATATTCTTGAACTTGTTGCAGATAATTTTCCCAACCTAAATTATGAATCACTTCCCGCAGACGTGGTTTACGACGACTATGAGGATCTGTATGTTGTAAATAAACTTCTGCTAAAGCGGCTAAAACTGGGATACATTCCCCTGGATGTAAGACGATTCCTGTATTTTTAGCAGGTTTTCCTGGTTCGCTACCACAAAGATACAAAATGAAGTAAACTAGATTATGTCCCCATTTCCCCGTAGGGAGGAACTTCGGTTCTTCCCTACCCCCTTCATCTACCAAAATAGGAATGAAAGTGATATCGTTGGGACAATGTATAACCGAAAGTTGACCACTGCCATCAAAGCAAACGCTGAATTTGGCGGAAAGTTGCCCTAAATGGGGATTTGTGATCATATATTCATCCCAAGCTTTAACGAAGGGACGAGTATCAATTAATTCTTGCTTATCTATACCTGCTGTAGGGCTAATCATAATATTACGAATGTGGTCTACAGCAGGATTAGTAGCGGCTAATCCCAAGTTTTGTAAACTCTTGAGAACTTCAATATTTATTTTTTGCTTGATTTCTCTAATTTGTAAATTAGCGCGATTTGTCACATCGACATAGCCTCCACCATAATTATCTGCGATGTTAGCAATAGCGTGGAATTGTTGACTACTTAAAATGCCACCGGGTATTCTCAGGCGAGACAAGATCCCGTCTTGGGCGGGTGTAGTGTAAAATAAGCCTGGACAGGCAGTAAAGGCGCTTAACAAAAATAGAACTCCTTCCCCCGTGCGACGCAGAGACAGAACTTAGATGGATTTCCTAGAGTTGGCATTCTGACTCGTTCAATTTTGGATTTTAGATTTTAGATTTTGGTTTTTAAGTTTTTACCCAAAAAAAAATTTCTCAGTATCAACCATCTAAAATCAGCAATCTAAAATCTCAAATTGTTTTACAGCTGCGGCACAGTCCCGGAATGTCACCGGAGTTTCCCAAATCTAAGAATCAAAATTATAACACGATCTGGAATTTATTGGTGTAAATTTTTGTTGAGGAAAATTTATGATTACGGACTAGAGATGATATAACTGAGATACCAAAAGACTTTTCATACTGTCCCCTGCTATAACTTGTGATTTGACTGGTGAACTTATCCTTTAGCTAGATACTGAGATCAAGAATTGCTTGCCCTTGGTTAGAGGAAAATCATCATCTGTTGTATTTAGAATGTTTAGAATTAGTTGATAACGCAGTTTGGCCTATGGCTAGAACCATTGATCAAACCTAGACACAATTAAAAGTTAAGATAACAAGACAATATTTAGATTGCTTATTGGGATTATAAAAGCATGAAAATACCACCAGAAATAACCTATCGTAATCTAGATAAATCAGAGGCGATTGATAACTTAGTGGATGAGAAAATCGCCAAACTTGAACATATTTGTCATTACATTAATAGCTGTCATATTGTCATTGAAAAAATCCATGATCGACCCCGGAGTGGTTCTCCTTATCGAGTGCGAATTGATCTGACCGTTCCTCCTGGTCATGAATTAGTAGCACAAAGAAATCCCGGTGAAGGTATTCAATATCAACCTCTAGATGCAGTAATTAGAGAGACATTTGAGGCTATGCGTCAGCAGTTAGCTAAACTGACTCAACTGCAACGTGCAAGTGAACAAGCTAACAGATATGAAGAAGCACAAGAGACAACAGCTTTTGTGACTAAGTTATTTCGAGAAGATGGCTATGGTTTCCTCAGAACTTTAGATGGTAGGGAAGTGTATTTCCATCAAAATAGTGTTTTAAATAATAGCTTTGAGCGTTTAGAAATTGGTACTGGTGTACATTTTTCTTTAGAAGAAGGTGAAGAGGGACCGCAAGCAAGCACTGTGAGAATAGTTGATAAACCCGGTGTTCGCGTTGGTAAATCATCAGAAACAGTGATTAACCCACCTTTAGATTGGTAAAAGTAGGTGCATGAATAAACAAGAATAAACAACATGAATAAACAAATTGATGAATTAAAAAAAACTGCATCTCAATTGCTGGCTGCAATGCTATCTAATCCTCACATTTACCCCCAAATTAGTGATGAGGGAGGTTATGGAAATATGGAACAGCAATTAATTATTGCATCTGTAGAAATGGCAGAAAGCTTAATTGGACATATTGAAAGAACACATTTTCAAAGTGAACGGGAAGTGGTGTCCAATCAATAAACTAAATTAAGTTCCCCGACTTCTTGAAGAAGTTGGGGATCTGGACTTAGGGATTCTCAGAGTAATTATCTTCTACCATTGCAACATTGGTAAACTTGTAGCTGCACTTCCAGGAACACAAACAGCAAGCTTTTAACGGTGTGAAAGTTCTAGCAACCTAATTGTTTGTGGGCTAAAACTTGATGGACTTTCCCAATAATCGGCTTTGTTAATATTCACTTTCAGCAAAGCAATATTTGGTTCATCTACTCCTTGATGAAACCAAGTTTGTAATTTGGGTTGCCACTTTTCTTGCAATTTATTCCTATCTCTAACTAGTTCTGCTGTACCTGAGATGGAAACATATCGCTGTTGATTAAGTGAAGAAAAACTCACATTTACTTGTTGATAGCGTTCAATTTCTAATACTTTATGGGAATTAGCAAAGGTAAAAAACCAAAGTATGCCATCTGTGTCAATGTCGCTAAAAATAGACATAGGACGACTGTGCAAACTACCATCATCATCGACTGTGGTTAACATTGCCGAGTCAATGTCTGTAATCAGTGTACGCAACTGCTGAATTTGTTGATTTTGGTTTTGTGAATTTGTCATTGAGCTATTTTTAGAAAGTAATGGTGATTGAATCTCTTTTTTAGTATTAATGTTTTTAGGTTTATATTGCATTAGTCTAGAGGTGTAATTCTTGTGTCAGTAATTAAGCTAATTATTGTATGACTAAAGTAATAGTTGGAGATCAACTTAGGTTTTAGTTTGGTGAGTTGCTGAAAATAATTATGTTACTTGAGAATGATGTAAATAGCTAGTATTTCAATTAAACTTCTATATTGACTGACTAGATAAACTGCTAGGAATGGAGATTAACCAATGGCATCTACATTAGACACAATTTTTGAAGGCTTAACAGCAATAGTTTTTTCACCTTTGATTTTACCTATTGCATCAGCAATGAAACAACCTGTAGTTCAAAATACTATTAAAGATGGTATTCTTTTATCTGAAAGAGTTAAGGATGCAGTTGCCGAAATGGGTGCAACAGTGGAAAAAGTAACCGCAGATGCGAGAAAGGAAAAACCAGAAAGTTTTAAATCTAGAACTTCCCCAAACTATGTCACAAATGGTAAGTCAGAAGCAGCAAAAGATTTTATAAATATCATATCTGATCTGAATGCAGATGTAGGGAGAATGACAAATGGTATTGCTGACTTACGAGTAATATTACCTGTAGGAATTGGTTTACTTTCGCTGCGACAATTGCTCAGAAAAGGATTTCAATTAGAAGAAATACCTTGGTATATATTGGCTTGGTATGCTTTCGATATTTTTACCAGACTAAATTTTGAGGATGAAACTCAATTAACGAATTTATCAATTAATACTGTGTCAATGGAATTTCAGGAGCAAATAAGTAGTGATTCAAATAATACACCGCAGCATCAAAGGGAGAGCTAGATACAAAATTAAAGAACTTTATCATTCGCAGTCTTTAAAAACATATTTGGAGCGATCGCTTGCAAATTACCCAGAAATAATTTCTGTTTCTGCTAATGTATTAACTAGCAATATTCTGGTGAGATTTCAGCCAGATATTAGCTATAAAAAAATTGCATTTTTTATTGATCAGGCTTTATCAAATTATCAAGATAAGGCTGGATTTACTGATGTAAAAACATTAGCAAACCCTACTAAAAAAGATAAGTTAACTGTACCTAAGCATGAGCAAAAAAGCGAAAACTGGCATTTAATGGCAGCGGATAATGTTCTGCAATCATTAAATACTTCAAACGTTTCAGGATTATCCAGTACAACTGCTAATAAACACCTGAATAAATATGGTAAAAATCTGTTATCAACAACAGTAAAACGCTCGGAAATAAGTATATTAACTGAGCAGTTTAAATCATTACCAGTTGCTTTATTAGGTGTTGCTGCCGGAATTTCTATTTTCACTGGAGGAATTATTGATGCTGTAGTAATTTTGGGTGTAGTTGGTTTAAATGCTGCCATTGGTTATCTTACAGAAAGTCAGTCAGAACGCATTATTAATTCCCTGAAAAATCGCTCAGAAAAATTAACTTGGGTAATTAGAGATAGTAACTTACAAGAAATACCTACAGAAAATGTAGTGAGAGGAGATATTTTAGTTCTTAAACCTGGTAGTTATATTGCCGCAGATGCGAGAATTATTGAAGTTGATAATTTAAGTATTGATGAATCTGCTTTAACTGGGGAAAGTGTTCCCGTCAATAAAAATACCACATTATTAAATGGTGAAGATGTGCCTTTAGCTGATCGTTTGAATATGATTTATAAAGGTACATTAGTTATTAATGGACAGGGAATAGCTGCGGTAATTGCTACAGGCAAATTTACCGAAATGGGCAAAATTCAACAATTAGTAAGTGAAGCAACAACAACCCAAACTCCCCTGGCTAAACAATTAGATCAAGTGGGAAGTCAACTGGTTTTAATTAGCATGGGATTATGTGGTTTAGTGTTTAGTTTGGGAATATTAAGAGGATATAATTTATTGCAAATTTTGCAATCTTCTATTTCTTTAGCAGTCGCAGCAGTTCCCGAAGGTTTACCAACAATTGCCACCACAACCTTAGCTTTAGGCATTCGTGATATGCGAAAAAATCACGTTCTTGTTCGCAGTTTAAATGCAGTTGAAGCGTTAGGTTCTGTGCAGACTATTTGCTTAGATAAAACCGGAACTCTCACAGAAAATAAAATGTCTGTAGTGGAAATTGTCACCGACAGTAAACACATTCAAGTAACTGATGGTGAATTTATTGTTGAGGAAAATATTATTAATCCTTACAGTTATAATGAACTTTTAAAATTAATTCATATTACAGTCCTTTGTAATGAAAGTGAAGTAAGCCAAAACAATGCTGGTGAATATATAGTTACAGGTTCAGCTACAGAAAATGCTTTGATTTACACAGCGATTAGTGCGGGTATAGATGTGATAGAATTGAAAGAAAAATATCCTTTATTGCAAACTAATTTGCGTTCAGAAAATCGCAACCTGATGAGTACCATTCATGCTACTCATAATTGTCATCATAAGGTGGCAGTGAAAGGAAATCCTGCGGAAGTTTTACAACTTTGTCATCGGTGGATGAAAAATGGTGAAGTTGTACCTTTGACAGCAGAAGCTCGGCAAAAAATAGAAATCGAAAATGATCGCTTGGCAGGAAAAGCATTAAGAGTTTTGGGTGTAGCTTATGGGTATATTGAGGAGGATGATAATAGTAATAATCATGAATCAAATTTAATTTGGTTAGGTTTGGTGGGGATGGCAGATCCAATTAGAAAAGGTGCAAAAGAATTAATTGCAGACTTCCATCAAGCGGGAATTGATACGGTAATGATTACTGGTGATCAAACTCCTACAGCTTATGCGATCGCTAAAGAGTTAGAATTAAATCGACATCCTCAATTAGAAATTCTTGACTCTAACAACCTCAATAATCTCACTCCCGAAGCATTAGCAGCACTCAGCGACAAAGTAGACGTTTTTGCCCGCATTAGTCCTAGTAATAAGCTGCAAATTGTTCAAGCATTGCAGACATCGGGAAAAGTTGTTTCTATGACCGGTGATGGCATTAATGACGCACCCGCATTAAAAGCCGCCCAAGTCGGTGTAGCAATGGGTAAAGAAGGTACAGATGTTGCCCGTGAAGTTGCTGATATTGTGTTAGAAGATGACAGATTAGAAACAATGATGATTGCTGTTAGTCGGGGAAGAACAATTTACAACAACATCAGAAAATCTGTACATTTTCTCCTAGCTACAAATCTCAGTGAAATTATGGTGATGACAACCGCTACCGCAGTCGGTATTGGGGAACCTTTAAACGCAATTCAACTTCTCTGGTTGAACTTAGTAACTGATATTTTCCCTGGACTTTCTTTAGCTATGGAAGCACCAGAACCAGACGTATTAAATCAACCTCCACGCAACCCGAATGAAGCAATTATTAAAAATACCGATTTTGGGAGAATTGTGTTTGAATCTACTGCCATATCTATTAGTACCTTAGCTGCTTATGGTTACGGTATTTTTAAATATGGAATTAGTCCTAAATCTAGTACCTTAGCTTTTATGACTTTGACTTCTGGGCAGTTATTACATACTATTAGCAGTCGTTCTGAAAAACACAGTATTTTTAGTAGGGAAAAATTACCGCCTAATCCTTATTTGAAGACTGCTGTTGTTGGTTCTTTTGGTATTCAATTGTTAACTTTAACCGTGCCTCAGTTACGTGGTTTGTTGAAGATTGCCCCATTGAATATAGTAGATGCTGCTGTAATTACTAGTGGTGCTTTATTGCCTTTGTTGGTTAATGAAGGAACTAAAAAAACCAGTTTATAAGATATTTTGATAACGAACCACAGAGGCGCAGAGAGAGCAGAGAAAAGAGAGGATTTTTCTATGAAAAAGGATTTTATGTTTACGTCGGAATCTGTGACGGAAGGGCATCCTGATAAGCTTTGTGATCAGATTAGTGATGCTATTGTAGATAGGTTTTTACAACAAGATCCCTACGCGAGAATTATTACAGAATGTGCGGTATCGACAGGAATTGTTTTTATTGCTGCCAGATTTGAACCTAGTGCCAATGTCGATTTTACTAATATTGCTAGGCAGGTAATTGAACAAGTTGGTTATCAAAAAACGGAATTTAATGGTAAAAATTGCAGTATTTTAACTAGTTTAACAGAATTGCCTCCTGAAGAATATCATGTATTTGATGAAAAAACTTTATCTGATGCGGAAATAGAGAAAATTACTGTTACTAATCAGGCTACGGTTTTCGGTTTTGCTTGTAATCAAACTTACACTTTCATGCCTTTACCGATTTGGTTAGCACATAAATTAGCTAGACAAATTAGTGAAGTGAGAAAGCAAAAAATCCTCCCTTATCTTACCCCAGATGGTAAAACTCAGGTAGGTGTTGAATATAAAAACCGTAGACCTTATAGAATTCACAGTATTACTATTATTGCCAGTCAAAATCAACCTGAAAAACCTGATTTACAACAATTACAAGATGATATTCGAGAAACTGTGATTTATCCTGTGTTTGCAAATGAAGAAATTAAACCTGATGCTAAAACTAGAATCTTTATTAATCCTGATGGACAATTTATTACTGGTGGACCCACTACCCATGCAGGTTTAACAGGTAGAAAAAACGCCATTGATACTTATGGTGAATATTCTAAACATAGCGGTTCGGCTTTAAGTGGTAAAGACCCTGTGAGAATAGATAGAATTGGGGCTTATGTTGCTAGATATGCAGCTAAAAATGTCGTTGCTGCTAAATTAGCTGATGAATGCGAAGTACAATTAAGTTATTCTATTGGACTTTCTCGACCTGTGAGTGTGCAGGTAGAAACTTTTGGAACTGGGAAGATTTCTGATGAGGAAATAACGGCAATTTTAGAGAAACATTTTGATTTTCGATTAGCAGGAATTATTAAACAATTTAATTTAAGGTTTTTACCTTCTTTAACTAAAGGTGGTTTTTATCGTCAGCTTGCGGCTTATGGTCATGTGGGTAGGAGTGATATAGAATTACCTTGGGAAAAGGTTGATAAAGTGGGTGTATTTTGAATTAGGGGTTAATAATTATCCAAGAAATCTTTTATCAATTCCCTGTTCATTAAATAATATTAAGTAATTGAGATAACTTAGTAGCACAAATGCTATGTTTTATCTGTATAAAATATACTCAAATCATATAACTCAATTAGCATTTACGCAATGGATGAACAGGAGGGTATTAAACTCACACCTGGTGGAATGAAGAAACTTGGCAATCTTGTTAATATTAAAGATGACATCATTGCTGATGCTATTCGTGAACGTGGTGGAGGACAAGGACAGGTTAATCAGTTACGCAGCGATTACCAAAATATCAGGGTGGGAGAGTTAGCTCATTTAGCTGCTATCGGAGATCCAGACGCGGAAAATGCTATAAAAATTCTTAAGCAAGCAAGGAAAAAGCGTGATAAATATGGCAATCAATGAATTTCCTATCGGAGAAACTTTACTAGGGGTATCAACCATTGCAGATCAAGAATTTGGTGGTGATGAACTTTGTCTTGATGAAGTAAAACTTTATTTTGAAGATCCAGAACATAAAATTACCCTGGTAACTTTATCACCTATTGTTGATACCGATGAAATTGAAGTAACAATAGAAAAAACTACAAATCTTCATGCTGCTGATAGTGTTGGTAATAATCAATTATCATATTCACTTCCTCTAGGTACAAAATTGATGAATGTCTGGGTATGTGAGAATAATCAAGGTTATCAAGATCAGGTAATTTTTGCTTTTGCTTCTCTACATCCTAAAATTACATTTATGGCAGAAGGTTCAGTTATTAAAGTATTTATGAATGAGCAAATCTTGAAAGATAAAAAACTTAAAAGCCTCAAACAAATGGTGATTGAGTCACCAATAGAATTTTTCTTAGAAATGAATCCTATCATCAAGGATAATCCTGAAATTTTCAAATCTTTTAAAGATATAATTCAAGATGACAATAGTGTTGAAGGGGAAAAAGTTGAGACGGTTATGAAAAATCAGCAATCACCTCAAATTATGGCTAAACCTGATAGTAATGTTGTTATGTCAGCCCAGAGTTACCAACAATTAATTGATCGCATTAAAGAATTAGAAGATATGGTCAATATTCAAACGGATATGATATGTAAATCAATAATAGTGACAAATAGTGACAACCAATAATAATCAAAATCCCATTTCTCTGAACACAGAAAAAACGTCTAAATTATTGATTAAACAAGTCTTTACCTTTGCACTGGAGGGTTTAGCTCATGGTAAAATGTGACGTAGAAAAAATAGAACTACAACTTGACCAAAAAACCCTTGAAAAAGCTCTTACTTTGGCAAAGTCCCACAATTTAGACTTATCACAATTGATTGCTTACGCAATTGATAAACTAGCAGTAGCAGAACCAGCAAAAGACCGTTTACTGGGATTATTTGCTGATGATCCTGAATCAGTAGATGCAATGCTAGAAGAAGTAATGAAAGATCGAGCAGCACACCCATTAAATCAACTTCATAAAAACAGTTTCATAAAAGCAGTCAAAACTGACAATTGAGATGTAAGCATTCAAATATAAAATTATCAACTGAATGCCTACATACTCCCAATTAATATTAAATCGCTCCTTGATTCAACTTAGTTTTTCTTAGCATAAACCAAAAGACTCTTGTATTTTTCAACTAGATAAATTTTCCCTTGGGCTGTAAATGATTCGATGATTTCTTCAGCTTTAGCATAACCTACAGACTGTGTATAGAACAGTATTTTCCCGTGAGGATTCAATTTACTGAGAAATAAATCAACCAGTGATTCATCATTATGATGCACAAAGGGAGCTTCTTCAGCCATATAAAATTCACCAATATGAAAGAGTGCAGCCACATCTAACATCGGTAAAGAACGATGTGTGAGAGTGTAGATGTCTGTACACAGCACCTTGTAAAATTTAGCCAGTTCGCGATTTTTACGACAGATACGAACATATTCTTCATGTTCGGGAATAGAAGCAGTAATACCAATAATTTCATTGGGTTTTGCTAACTTCTGATTTTCTAATCCTAAAATATGATGAGCGCCTGTACCAAAATGAAATACTGTTTGATTTTGAATATTATACTTTTGCAAATATTCGATTAATTCCAAATCACATGGACAGAGGTGCGGTTGCAATTCCCATGATGATTTTGTGCGGTAGTAATCATTACCAACCCAGTGTGGTAAAACAGGCTGACTCAAGCTCACTGAGTAGTACAATTTAGCTAATTGGCGGTTACTGAAAACAAGATCACGAATTGTTTTTCTAACAGTAAGAACCATTTGTTAACCCTCAATAATTTTGCAAAAGTGAATGGGATTTTGATATTTCAGCTACTAAATCAGTCAAGACATTCTGCTAAAAATGTTGATATGTGTTTCATACTTGATGAGCATTAGCTATTTGGACTGCTCACAAGTTGAGAAAATGCCCCTGTTTGAGTACCAAAAAACTTGTGTAGATGCGGTTTGAGTGTCAATTCAGCAGAGAAAATCATCTTCTATTGAAAGTTCTCTATCGATTGCATCAACTTACTTCTATACATTGAAGATATTACCTCCAAGAATTTTGCTACTTTCTTTTTAGTAATAGTGGTCAGCTTAACATAGAAAAAATTATCAAAAATAAAGATCATATCAAGTTAATATAAAACCTTATTTAAGTTTTGCTTGTATATGATTTTTGTTCAATATTCTTACTAGGGTAAGATATCTAATTTTGTATAACTCTTACCCTGATGTCTTAATCTAAAATTAGCCAAATTTTACCTAATTGTCATAAAGTTTCAACCAGGGTAAACCTCTTTTGGCAACGCTACTTAAAAAACGATGTCTTAAATCATCTAATAGGTAAAATGCCAAGGAACTAACAACAGCAATAATTGTTGATATCACTGCTAATTTCACAGGTACATTTATTAAAATTAACAGTAATGTCAAAACTGCAAAGACTACGGTACTGATGTTACAAATTCTTTGCATTTTTTCTATCAACAGTAATGAATTACGACAACTAGGACAATGTTTAGAATGTCTGTTCCATCTGTCAAATAATTGCTGATCATCTAATTCTTCAAAACTGGCTTTTATATCTCCTGACCAAGCGGGACTACCTCCTGCAAATTCATCTAACCATTTCCTAAAGGTGACAACACCTACATCAGATTTAGCTGGCATAAAATAAGCTTTTTGCCAAGGTTTTTGTAATGATGATTCAATGGTTTCTTGAGAGTGCATCATGGCTAAATCTTGATCACCAAGTTTGTAACCTGATATATGTTGCAATCCGGTTTGGAAATATTGGGGGAGCAGATTAAAAAACAGATTTTTAGAACTAGAATTCATCCCAGTTATAAACTTGACGATGTAGCGACAATAACCTGGTTTTGTCGGCACAAAGTATAATTGAAATAGATTACTTTTGCCGTTAGCATATTTATATATAGTCGTATTGGCAGCAGGTGGCGTAAATTTCCGCATAGCTTCCATATCTTTATTTGCAAGATTATAGCCGCTATGTTTGAGAGTAAAACCTCCTTGACTTGTGATTTCTCCGATATTTTCAAACTGCTGGATAGGTACGGTTTTTTCTGGAGAAAAACTCCCAATTCCTTCATGTAAAAATTGAGCATGGGAAGGATCAAAACTACTTTCAACTGATACTGTATAACCGACTGGTGCTTCAAACATATACCAATCTGTGGCATTAATATCCAGTTCTGTTTCTGGGATGGTGGCTGGTTGTTGAGATGTACAATCTGCAAATGCTGTTAAACTATGATCAGGCCATACCCAGAGTAAATTTTGTGCTACTTTTGTGGGATAGGTGGTAACTTGCGATCGCTCACTTTTACAAGCTGTTTCTTCTGCTTCACTACCTGCTAACATGGGAATTTTCGTACATTTTCCCTCGCTGTTAAAACACCAACCATGATGTCTACACATCAAGGCTCCATCTGCATCAATTTTTCCCAGGGATAGACGCGCTAACTTATGAGGACAAGCATCATCCATCACTACCCAGTTTTGATTTTTATCTCGCCAAATTACCAGCTTTTTACCCAGCAAGTTGACAGGAGTGGGTTTAGCAGGGTCTAAATAGCTGATAGGACTAAGAGGATACCATTGTTGAGTCCAAGAAAATTGAGTTTCCATGATTATTAAAGTCCAGTCTGTTGATACTATTTTGTTAAACTATGCCTTTCTTTAATAATCTTAACAATTACCATTGAGCAAAGTACAAGGCACAATAATTATAAGAATTATAAGTGAGCGTGATAGCGAATCGCTCCGAAGGAATCGCCTTTATGAGTTACTGTCTTAACCCCCATTGTTCCAAACCGGAAAACCCTGATGATGTCAAGTTTTGCCTAACTTGCGGTACTAAGCTGCTCTTAAAAGAACGTTACCGCGCTATCAAACCCATCGGACAAGGTGGTTTTGGTAGGACTTTTTTAGCGGTAGATGAGGATAAACCCTCAAAACCTCCCTGTGTAATTAAGCAATTTTACCCACAGGCACAAGGTACAAATACGGTACAAAAAGCGATAGAATTATTTAATCAAGAAGCAGTACAGTTGGATGAGTTGGGACAACATCCACAAATTCCTGCATTGTTGGCTTATTGTACTCAAGATGACAGACAGTATTTAGTTCAAGAATTTATTGATGGGCAGAATTTAGCCCAGGAATTAGCAAAAAGGGGCGTTTATAATGAAAACCAGATTAAAGAATTATTGAATGATTTATTACCTGTACTGCAATTTTGTCATCATCAACAAGTAATTCATCGAGATATTAAGCCAGAAAATATTATTCGTCGGGGTAGTAATAATAAACTGGTAATTGTTGATTTTGGGGCGGCGAAATCTACAGCAGGTGAGGCTTTGAATCGCACAGGTACAAGTATCGGTAGTCCTGAATATGTTGCGCCAGAACAGATGCGAGGAAGGGCAATTTTTGCCAGTGATATCTATAGTTTGGGGGTAACTTGTATTAATTTGTTAACGGGGCGATCGCCTTTTGATAGTTATGATACTCATAATGCTGCTTGGGTGTGGCGACAATATTTGCAAAGTCCTGTTAGTAAGGATTTGAGTAATCTTATTAACAAAATGGTAGAAAGTATCCCTAGTCGGCGTTATCAAACAACTGATGAAGTTCTTAAAGATTTAAATATTCAATCTCCCGCAGTTATCCCACCCACAATTATTAGTCACCCCCTTAAACAAAAACCTCCAATTTCTCAACCTGTTGTTGTTCCTCAAACTCCTAGCCAACTTGATTTGGAATTACAGGAAGTAAAAACACAGTTTACTGGTGGTAAGGTGCAACCGCAAAATGTTCCACCACAACCATCTTTTCCTACTAATAGTGATGCTATAGATAAAGAATTGGAGGAGATGAAAGCTAAGTTTTTAGGTAATGGGTAGAATTATTCAGGTTTATTTATATATATCCCCCCTTATTTGTCTCAATAAGGGAGTATAAATTACTCAAAGTCCCTCTGAAAAAGGGGGGATTTAGGGGGTAAAAAATCTATTGTTAAATAAATTTCAAAGAATCTAATCTTCCTAAAACTGTCATATCTTCTGCATCTAATTCTACAGGTACACCACTGCGAATTAGTTCTGAAAAATCTTCATTTGGAACCATAATTGTCAGTGCATACAGACGGGAATTACCTGTATTTCTAATCAAATGAGTGCCTGTTGGTGGAACTAATAAACTATCTCCCGCTTTGATATTTACTTTTTTACCATCACAAATTGCAACTCCTTCTCCTTTGAGAATAAAAAACATTTCTACTGCCCATTGATGGCGATTTGGTGGAGTTTGTCCACCGACATCAAATATTTCCACACAACAAGTTAAGGAAGTATTAGCAGAGGTTGAATCAAAGATAATTGCTAACCGATTTGTGTCACAGGGACTGATGCGGTATACTTGATAATCTTGGGGAGATTTGATAACTGGAATTACACAACGAGTAGTAAGCATATATTTGGTTTGGTAATTGGTAATTGGTAATTGGGTAAAAATTTCTAACTACTGACTCCTGACTCCTGACTCCTGACTCCTGTTAAAATTGAGGAAGAATCAGTAACAAACCCAAAGCATTGTTTAACGTTGTACAAAGTTGCTAACCAACAATATTCTGGTGAAGTTGTGGCTGTACAATCTTGTACTAAAATACAGTCGTATCCTAAAAAGTTGGCATCACACAAAGTTGTGAAAACACATTGATCGGCGTTAACACCTGTAAATAATATTGTCGTTATTCCCAGGTTTCTGAGAATACTATCTAAGGGTGTATCCCAAAACCCACTCATGCGATATTTTTCAATGCAAATATCTGTCGAAAGTTGTGGTAGTTCATCTACTACCGCAGCCGCCCAACTATCTTTCATGAGGACTTTTGCACCGTTGCTAGGTAAAGGATCACCTAATCCTACACCTTCACCTGTGGGATTATAAACATGAAGCAAACCTGCACTAATATTCAGTAAGTCGGGACGATTTCCCCAGTTTAGCCAAATTATCGGCACATCAGCAGCCCGCAGTTGTGGTAATAAATTTTGTAAAGGTGCAATGGGTTGACGTGCGGGGGTGACATCTACACCGATATGCGCTAACCAACCATCAGGATGACAGAAATCATTTTGCATATCAATAATGATCATGGCAGTTTTTGCCAAATCTAGGCGCAAGGTTTTGGTTTCTGTTGATAAAATAACGGGTTGTGGGGTTTTTTGAGGACGAGTAATGTCTGCAAAGGTTTGATTTACTCCCCAAGCATTGGGGTAAAATCCTAATGTTCGTAATGGTAAGTTCATAAATGCTAACACCCAATATCATTGCTTAATTTGTAACTTGAAATGATGTTAATTGTGCAATAACTTAATCAAGGTTAAAATCATGAACTTTACTATTCAGAAAGCTTTAATTGCTGTTACAGATGGTTACACAACTTTAGATGTACAGGTGGTAGATGGTATTATCACTGCTATTGGTGACAATTTAGATGTGATTGGTACAGCAATTGACGGTGAACATAAACTTCTGTTACCTGGTTTTTTTAATGCCCATACCCATTCTTCAGAAAAGTGGCAACGGGGAGTAATTCCACCTTTACCTTTAGAATTGTGGTTAGCACATTTGTATGATTTTGCTCCTCTGGATACAGAACAGGTTTATCTTAGCGCCTTGGGAACTGCTGTAGAAACTTTACTTTCTGGGGGAACGAGTGTAGTAGATCATTTGGTGTTAATTCCTGGTCAAGAATTAGAAACTATTTCTACCGCAGTTCGCGCTTATCAAGAAATAGGAATTAGGGCTTTTATTGCCCCTTTAATTCAAGATGAATCTTTGAGTGCTGGGATGCCTACGGGGGAATTAACACAAAATCATGAACCTTATTTTCGTTCGACTGCGGAAACTTTAGCAATTATTGAAGAAGCTGTAATTAAGTTTCACCGTCCAGAGGAAGGCATAAATATTTTAGTTGCACCAACAGGAATCCAGTTGTGTACAGATGCTTTATTTACAGGT
>RDYJ01000075.1 GCA_004293145.1 Nostocales cyanobacterium
GTAGTAATGCTCCAGTTCGCTCATACGATGTGTTGGTGGAAATTCAAAGAATAATTAAATTAATTATGAGTGATGTAGCCATCTTAGGTACAGAGACTCTTGACTCTTGACTGGGGAAGAAATCTTAACCAATTACCAATTACCAATTACCAATTACCAATTACCAATTTCTAATTCACCTAGCTACGCCATTTCTACCTTGAATTATGGCTCGCCAATATGCCCTGATGGGAATCTGATAAACTTCAATAAAAATCCAAATCATAATTGATAAATGTAACGAAAAGGTCAAAAATGTCCAAATGTATGGTACCCAGGAAAGAGGAACATGAGGATTTGGTGGAAAGTAATAAGCTCCTATGCCAATCAGAGTAGTAGGAAAGATGACAAAAGCAATTGCGGCGAACACGTAACCCCAGCCTAATTCCATACCTTCTAATTGGGCTTGATTCCATTTAACACCATTCCATTGCCACACCAACGGCGGTTGTCTAGAAGGCATTTTGATTTGCTGTGTTTCTAAATTGACAGTAAAAATTTCTTGACAAAAATCACAAAACATAGCCTCCATTAAAGGCATGGTAGAAATTTTACCGACGCGACAAACAGGGCAGGGGTAATCTTCTTGAAAATTTAAAGTTATCGAAAACATTTTGGTGTTTGTCATAATCAAATTGGCAGTTCTAACAAAATTAATCCTGTTAATAATAAATCAATTAAAAAGTATTAATTGTCAGATTATTCACCATTCATCTTCAGATAATCCTGGTGTGCAGTGCTGATGTCTTATCTATCTGGTGTCTCAATATTATGTAAAAGTTTGGTAAACTTACCTAATTAAGAGAATGTTGATAAATAATTGTGAAGCTAAAAATTCCAGAATGGTGAGTAAGTAGTTATAATGATAAACTGTTTGGATATTTTTGGCTCGGATCTCAACCAGGTGGAGAAGAATCAAGCCAAGATATATTGATATACTTACATAGTAATAAGTTAAAGTTCCAAGCAAATTAATACAATAAATTAATTGTCTGGTCATCGGTTTGGGCATTACTCCAATGGAACACTGGCAATTTCTGATACAGAAACAGGGCGATCGCGATTGGCAAACCTTGGAATCGCCAACTCTCAAAATTTTAGTAGGTAAATATAGAGTATTAGCCCGTTCACAGCTTACCAATACAGATGTAGAAGTGCGGGTAACTTACTCCTCAATCGAGGAAGTTCCACCCAAACAGCGAATTTTTAAGCGGTTGCGTCGTACTAATGCAGATGGACTCATGGCAGTAATTCCCTTTACTGAACTGAATCCGGGAATTTGGGAGTTACGATGTTCCGGGGATTTGATGACCGATATGCTGGGTAAATCCTGGCAATATAGTCTCCTCATCAAAGTCTTACCCTCAGAATTACGTGAGCAACTCTGGTTAGGTGGTGGTGATCAGTTTGACAACAAAACTGAATTATTGCTTTCTGGGGTAGATGAAACTGTCATAACTTCACCCAGCACCATTGATATCAATGCTTTGTCAACTGCAGAAGATAGTATTCTTGACCAGCTTGACCAGCTTGACCAGCTTGACCAGCTTGACCAGCTTGACCAGCTTGACCAGCCCGCCAGCCCAGTCTTATTCAGAGGAGAAACGGCAGAACAGATTTTACAAAGTGTGATAGATTTAGCTTTACCCAATACAGAAGCGTGGGATGAAAATCAACCAAATGAGAATATATCACCAGTAGTATCCCCACCATTACCATTTCAGTTATCTCTAGAACAGGATAGCTATATTGCTCGTTGGGGAAAAATTTTAACAGTCAATGGGACTGTGAGGCCGACAGACAGAGAAAATCTAGGAGTTGAAATATTATCATCTGAAATCAATATTTATCAACCATATCTGTTAACTGAACTGCGATCGCCCTTAGAGTCCAAAATCATAGATCAATTCAAAGAGCATTTCTTTGCTCAATTCTTACCTACCTTACCTGTTTTTCCATTTAGTAGCATGATTCAGATTCCCAGTGATTGTGAATCGAAGTTGATTTTGGCAAATATTAGTTTATATGGTACTCTGACTCAAGGCGGTAAAGTCATACTCTTAGGCAGCCATTCTTTCATCATTACAGCAGATATCACAGAATTACTGGCTATGACTTTACCAAAACCCAGTACACCAGACCTATTATCTGATGACAACTCCCCAGCAATTGAGGAAGAGACAAGCAAACCAGAACCACCTGTCAGCTTAGGTTTAGAACTGTTTAACCTGGCAAAAACTCCTAAATTAGCCCATTTTCATCTTTTAAAACCATCTGCAACCAAATCTCTACCTCCACGAGTTGAACGAGTAGTGGGAACAGATGGCATTTCCCCCGAACTGCCGAAATTACCGAGAATGGGTAAACATGGGACTGCGGGTAATTCTGGAATAACAGAATCATCCAGATATTCAGGAACTGTAAAAATGCCTGGTAAAATTACCCCCATTAATCTAGAAAAGTTAGTCATTAAACAGGTTAAAACCTCTTTTCCCTACCTGAAACGCTTAAAACCTGCACCAGAACAGGAATTAGAAACTCAAGATCACCTGCCCAAATCTATTGAAACTCAGTTATCTACCCAAGAAAATATACTGGAATTACTGCCCAACCATGAACAAGAGTCTGGTACAGAATTGAAACCAGAAACGGTTCCTCAATTTCCGACTCTGGAAACTCAGGAATTAATCACAACAGAAATCACAGCCAAAACCCCAGAACCGTCTCCTCTGATTAAAAAATGGATGAAGAATCAAGGATACTTACTAGATGAAGGCATCGAGTTGGTATACCAAAATAATGATCATGATTTTGATGAATCAAACCAGGAGTCCCCTTTAACTTTAAATCGGGAAAATCCGCCGATTGAGGAGGAATTACCTGTAAATTTAGATTTAGATTTAAATTTAAATATAGAAAACCTGGCAGATTTGCCTGAAAATCCGCCTGTTGAGACAATTGAACCCACCCCCCAACCAGAACCTCTGTCCAACATATCTAGTTGGTTATCTCAAGAAATAGTTCTCGATGATACTTATGTAATCTTGGGTAATGAGGACAGCAATCAGCCTTTTGAACTACAGGAAGAACCACAACTAGATGTATCCCCTCCTCTACTGACATCTTTAGCCATACCCCAACTGTTTCTACCCAATGGGGAATTGGTGGCTGGTTCGTCTATAAAAGTGCGTTTAGAACTGTCCAAGGCATCATCAACAGTTGTGGTGAAGTTATGGGTTGAAGATTATCAAACTCGTGGCTTATTAGACGGACCCCATTTGCTTCAAGATTTGCGACCTACCCCTTGGGGAAATTGGGAAGCGATCACTCAACTAATCGTACCTTTAGGCTGTGTGGAAATTCTCGTCGGGGCGATCGCTCTCGATGTGGATACCCAGCAAGAAAGCCATAAAGTCACATTCGTTAAGACTGTCATACCACCTGACTTACCGATGATGGAACTTGATGAAGTCCTGGGTATGTAAACGACAGTGTTAAAAATCTTGAGAATTTCTCAAAAGATGCAGAATTTTGCAGTAAGCTCCTAAGTGAATTGTAGTGTGACTTTAGAGGACTCCTTACTATGTCAGGTTCATTTTTGCCCTCAATTTTGGCCTATTCTTCATTTTTGCCTTCTATCTTCGTACCTTTGACTGGTCTAGTTCTGCCAGCAGCGGTTTTCGCGTTTTTATTCTTATATATTGAACGCGAAGATATTGCTTAATTAGGTCATAGGTAATTGGTAATTAACTGCTGTGTTTTTTACCAATTACCTTTACCTATGTTTGTTACACTTCTTAACTTCCCTAGATTCAGTAGAAAGGCACAAAAAAACCGTAGGCTTGCAGCGGCTTCTCGAAGAATACATTAAACAATACAATTATTATTTTTATAACCTACGTGGTTCGAGTCGATTTGAAGTCTAATCAAGTTTGGTTGTCGCAATTGCAGCAACATCGAGCGATCGCAGTAATTCGCGCCCCAAAAATGGTATGGGGTGAACAAATGGCTTTAGCGGTAGCATCTGGGGGAATGCAGTTAATAGAAATTACCTGGAATAGCGAGCGCGCGGCGGAATTAATCTCTCAACTCCGTAATCAGTTACCTGATTGTATGATTGGCACAGGGACGTTGTTTAATGTGCAGCAGTTACAAGAGGCGATCGCCGCTGGGGCGCAATTTCTCTTCACTCCCCACACTGACCCAGAAATGATTAAAGTTGCAGTCGCTAAAGATGTACCGATTATCCCTGGCGCACTCACACCTACGGAAATTGTTACCGCCTGGACTCAGGGCGCAAGTAGTGTCAAAGTCTTCCCTGTGCAATCAGTAGGAGGTGCTAGTTATATCCAAAGTTTACAAGCACCCCTTGGGCATATTCCCTTGATTCCGACTGGGGGTGTAACCTTAGAAAATGCTCAAGATTTTTTACAAGTTGGAGCAGTAGCTGTGGGTTTAAGTGGGGAATTATTCCCGAAAAAATGGGTATTAGAGGAAAATTGGCGGGCGATATCGGAGCAAGCTAAAAATCTCATGGCGACGTTAAATAGGTGTTAAATTTTCTTAAAGGCAACTGTAATAACTTGTAAGTGAGACTAGAAAATAGTAAAATAAGCTACTGAATAGCGAAAAAAATTCTTCAGGTTTAACTATGCTGCACGGATATAAAATTATTGATGCTGATTCCCATGTGATTGAGCCTCCGCAGATATGGGCTAAGTATCTTCCTCCTGAATTTAAGCACTTTGCACCCTCAGCAGACATGAAAATTCAAGGGGAAGACATTGCGAACAAGATATCTCCACAAATGCGAGACGCTGGCAATCAACAGATGAGGGAGGCTCACCCCCACGCTTATTTCCAACGCTATGATGCAGAATCTCACCTGCAAGCAATGGTGGAGATGGGGGTTGATATAGCCTTTATTTATCCAACTTACGGACAGTGGCTTTTTGCTATAGATAGTATGCCACCAGAAGTCATGGGAGCTTTCACCAATGCCTACAACACATGGTTATACGAAGAATTTTGTAGCTATGCTCCAGACAGATTGAAAGGAGTAGGAGCAATTAATCTTCATGCACCAGAGCAAATGGTGTCAGAATTACATCGCATAGCCGATTTTGGCTGGAAATCAGTATTTTTACGCCCTAACCCCGTTAAAGGGAGACTCTTAAGTGATCCTGCCTATGAGCAATTTTGGACGAACTGCGAGGAGTTAGACATAGCAGTAGGAATTCATGAAGGCACTCATAGTCGCTTACCAACTACAGGCGCAGATAGATTTAATACTCGTTTTGCCCTACACGCTTGTTCCCATCCGATGGAACAGATGATGGCATTGTTAGCCTTAATTGAAGGAGGAGTTTTAGAACGTCACCCTGTGCTAAGGGTAGGTTTTCTAGAGTCTGGTTGTGGCTGGCTTCCTTATTGGCTCTGGAGAATGGATGAAGAATATAAAAATTTACATTGGGAGGTTAGAAACCATGTAAGAATACCGCCATCGGAGTATTTTCGTCGTCAGTGTTTTGCTTCCGTTGACCCTTCCGAACCTTATTTCTCGCAAATTATCGAGTATATCGGTTCTGATAACTTAATCTTCGGCTCTGATTATCCTCAGATGAATCACAAACCGGACATCATGCAAACGCTTGTAGACCTTGAGGTACAGTTATCTCAAGAAGCGGTGCAAAAGATTGTTTGGGATAATCCCAGATGTTTTTACGGTTTGGCTTAGAATCCTGAAAAAGCCCAGCCCTGGAAGATACAGCACTTCCCGTTTTTATGAGGTACAGTACCAGAAATTAACAAACCAATGCTTAAATATGGAGGATTAATTAAGTGTACCGCATTACATCGGGAAGTGCTGTAATAGTGGTTGTAGCAATTCCCATACCGACTATCCTTGTTAGCAGCGGTACAATAACACTACACTTAGTTTAATCAGCTTTAAGTAAGTTGTTTAAAGTAGGAGTGTGTTTATCATGACAAATCTTATTTATCCTCACTGGATGCGTCCTTTAAAAATGTTACTCGCAGGTGCTTTTGTCTCTGCTAGTATTTTGAGTCCTGTATCGAGTCAAGTTTGGGCAAATTCCCCGAACAATAAAATTGCTACAACTATTCAAACACTCAAACAATCTGAAGAACGCTGGATTCAAATTAACCTCTCAGAGCAAAATTTAATTGCTTGGGAAGGTAACAAACCTGTATATGCAATCACCATTTCTTCCGGTAAAAAATCTACACCCACTCGCGTTGGAACTTTTCAGATTCAAACTAAACATAAAAAAGCGCGGATGCGGGGTAGAGGTTATGACGTTCCCAATGTCCCCCATACTATGTATTATCAAGGTGGTTATGCCATTCACGGGGCTTACTGGCATAAAAGATTTGGTACTCCTGTTAGTCATGGCTGTGTAAATCTTGCACCTAATCATGCTAAATGGGTATTTGATTGGGCTGATATAGGCACACCAGTAGTAATTCAGAAATAGGTAATAGGTAATAGGTGATTGGTAATTGGTAATTGGTAATTGGTAATTGGCATTGGGCATTGGTCACTCATTATTCTCCCCCTGCTCCCTGCTCCCTGCTCCCCTGCTTCTTCTTCCTGTCACCTGTCACCTGTCACCTTCCCCCAGTCCCCAAATCACAAGAAATCAAAACAATTAAACAGTTCGCAACTTTATAGGATAAGTAAGATAGAGAGAGGGTATTGAAAATCTCTGTTGTCCAGAATTTGGCGTAAATCCTGATGAATCCTGAGCGAACTGATAATTGCAAATCTTCAATCTAGAAAAGTTCGCCTGTACTAATTAGATAATTAAAAGGTAATTGGATTATGCCAATGTGGATTCGCAGTGCTTTAATGCGTTCCTCTGGAACTTTTTGTACAAGTATAGTGTTGATGCTGATGACTTTTTTTTCTTGGTCATCACCAACTAATAACCCCAGAACTAATACAGCTAACGCTTATACAGTAAATCAAAGTATTACTGTTTCTAAAAAACAGCAAATATCCCAATCTCGCCGCATTGAAATTGATTTATCTGAGCAACGTTTACGGGCTTGGGATGGTAGAAATCTGGTGTATTCTTTCCGAACTTCTACAGGTAAGCGTTCAACCCCCACACCAGTTGGTAGATTTGCGATTAATTCCAAGTATCGCACTCACAGAATGCGTGGTAGCGGTTACGACATTCCTGATGTTCCTTACGCCATGTATTTTCATGGAGGTTATGCCATTCATGGGGCTTACTGGCATAATCGTTTTGGGACTCCTGTGAGTCATGGTTGCGTTAATTTACCTGTTAAGCAAGCGCGTAAGTTATACAATTGGGCTGGAACAGGAACAGTTGTAGTTGTGCGTCGGTAAAGAGATAGATCCCCGACTTCTCAAATAAGTAGGGGATCTAGTAGATATTACGTTTTTGAGGTTGAGGTACTGACTCTAACTTTTGACACCGCTGATTGCATATAATTCTTCTTCAAGGCGTTTCTTGGCAAGGAGTAATCGGCCTTCTGACTGATGACTATGGCAGGGTTTTTGAACAATCTGATTGAGTAAAGATACAGTTTGTTTAACCGAGAAGTAAGAGGAGAACACACGTCTATTTTCGCAGGTTTCGATAATACTCACTAACAACCAATCTTGCAGATTATTGTTGAATATCTGATGATCATATTGCTGACTGACTGGGAGAAAAGGCTCATCAATTCTGATTAATCTGCCTGAGTTTATATTGCTGATGAGTTGTTCGAGTATTTCCACACTAACTTGTCTCTTACCTAACTCGGCTGCTACTCTAGCTAAACTGCAATATCTAGTCAACGAAGCTTTAGCTTGGACGGCTTGCTGAATACATTCAAAAGAATGTTTTAAGGCTGCAAACTGTTCTCCTGGGGTCAGGCGGACTGCTTTCGCTAGAAAGAAGTAATTTAGCCCTTCTAAGTAAACTTGACTGTCAGCATTGGCAACCGTTGCGTATTCTTGCCACTGATTAAGAAAAGGGGTTGCATAGCTTAAAGCTGCTATTGCTTCTAACCAGGAGGATGAGTTTGCAAGTAAAGGTTTATCTACCATTTCTCTAATAAGTAAACCACGTTCAGCTAATTGTTGCGATCGCTCTCCTTTACAAGCAAACAAGTTTAATTGGTAGCCATCTACTGGCTGATTCAGATCAAAAGGAGCTAAACACCCTATACCAGAAACTAAGTAGTAAATGTCATAGCCTAAATTTTGAAATAACTGAATTAGCCGCATATTAATATGTTTGCCATGCTTGAGTTCAAACATAATTAATGGCGATTGTTCAAAGAAAAATCTTTTACCACCTGCGAGAATCTTGGCTTCTTCCCCTTCTGCATCTAACTTAATAAAGTCAATCTGACCCCAGTTGCGCTGTTCTAATTCTCGATCCAAATTCAACAGTTTAATAGTTTCTTGTTGTTGAGATAAACCGTCTTGCTTGAGAGAATTTAGTTCACTATTTGTTGATAGAAATAAAGTTGCTTCACCCTCACAATCTGATAAACCAGCATTAACTATCTCTACATTAGTGAAACTATTAGCTTCTACACCTTTTCGCAGGAGGGAAACAACAGAACTTGCAGGTTCATAAGCAGTAATTTTACCTTGTCCTTGGAGTAATTTAGCCATAGTTAGGGTGTAGACTCCATGATTAGCACCAATATCTAGGATTTCCATTCCTGGTGTAATCAGTTTGCGAACAAACTCCATTTCTGGCTCAAACCAGTCACCCTGTTCTACCAAAACATAACTGGTTAGGCTGTTCAGATCATTCTTCACACAAACTCTAATTCCACCCTCAATCTCAACTAGACATTCATCTATATCTAGATGATCAGCATCAATAAATTGAAAATATTTAAGCTCTTCAGAATTGTTACCATTTTTCTGAAAAATCGGAGTAATTTTATGAGCAGGTTGAGAATGATACTGCTGTAAAAAACCTGTTAAATTTTCCCTTATCTGACTATTATCCGGTTCTACTAACACCGCACAGCGATAATATTTTTCAGCCTGATCAATTAATTCTTGTTCTTCTAAAAGCTTACCTAAAGCTTGATAGGTTGCAGCAGAACAGCGATTAATAGCAAGAGATTGTAAATAAGATGGGATCGCATTTTCTAAATCATCTAATCCTTGATAAGCCAAACCTAAATAATAGTAAGCCTGAGCATCATGAGGATGATCTGCAATATACTGATGATAATAATTAATAGCATCAACAGCTTCTAAATCAACAGGAAAAGAAGCGTTACTAGGAGCATTTTCGGTGTTAGATACTGCGGGTTCTTCCTCAAGATAAATTTGCCACATTTGGCGATAAGCTACTTCTAAACTGATGGCCATGTTTTTCACATTCAACAGAGGAGAATGGGAAAGTCTTTCCCGCATATTTAAACGTAAAGATTGTAGATAATCGGGATTTTGGGCTAATGCGATCGCTCTTTGTACATACTCTGCGGTACTATGGGCAATGAAATCATCTAAACCAACACTGTGCAAAATACTTGCACTCATACGTTCCATTTTCCGAGTCCCTGCTAGGGTTAATGTGGGTACTCCCATCCACAAAGCTTCACAAGTTGTAGTACATCCTGTATAGGGCATACTATCCAAATGCAAATCAACTTGATTATAAAGATTCAAATGGTCTTCATCCGCAGCATACGCACCATATAAAAAGATGCGTTTGGGATCAATACCCTGTTCCACAAAAGGAGTTTGAATTTTTTCCGCAATTAAGGGACTAAATACATCAGAACTATGGCATTTCAAAACCAAGCGAGAGTTAGGAACTGCTTTGAGGATTTCTATCCACAGGGCAAAAGTTTCTGGTGTGAGTTTGCGTAAATTATTAAAAGATGAAAAAGTGAAGATACCCGTTTTTTTATAGGGAAGTTCAGTAACTTCCGGTGCATTTTTCAGAGGTTCATATCCAACATAACAACGGGGTAAACGCCATATAGTTTCGCTGGTTTTTTCCTGTGTATCATGGGGATGGAGAACCTGATCAGTAATCCAATAGTCAATGGTAGATAAACCTGTTGTGGCAAAATAGCCTAAGTAGGTGGTTTGAATTGGGGCTGGTTTCATCCCCAAGACCATCATGCGGTTGTTTGCGGTATGTCCTGCCAAATCAACGAGAATATCTATGCGGTCTGTTTGAATTAACTTGGCTACTTGTAAATCAGAAAGACCAACAGTAGAACGCCAAGCATCGCAGATATCTATAATTTCATCTGTAATTGCATCAGGGTCATTCACTTCTCCATAGCAGAAAACCTCAACCTGGGTGCGGTCATGGTGTTCAAGAATTGGCTTAATAAATGCACTTACTGAATGTCTGCGGAAATCAGGGGAAATATAGCCAATGCGTAAGCGACGGTGTGGAGTTTTATCGTTACGATGGGTGGTGAGAGTTGGTAGCCATTGATTAACTACTTGTTGCTGATACCACAGTTGAGCAGAATCTAATATCTGTTGGGGTGTGAAACTAATGAGCGAACTTAAATTAAACAGAAAACAAGAATGCAGTTTAGGATTATGGGGATTAATTTTTAATGCTTCATTGAACAGACTGATGCACTCTGACAATTTTCCTTGTTCACCAGCAATGAATCCTAAAAGTTCGTAAGTTTCGGCATGGTTGGGATCTAATTGCAGGATTTTTTGAAAACATTCTTGTGCTAAATCATTTTGTCCTTTTTTATAGTAAACATAACCTAAATTTTTCAAAGAATCAATGTGATTTGCATTGATTTTTAAAGCCCGACAATAAGTAGATATCGCCTCTGGATAGTATTTTTGATTTTGCAAAATACAACCAAGATTATAGTGACCTAAAACACAATCTGGGTCTAGCTCTATCACATATTGAAAACAGTTTTTAGCTTGTTCCCATTTACGTTCACGCACTAAAATTGTGCCAGTATCGTTGATTTTATCAATGAGATGAGGCAACAATTCCAACTCAGTTGTTCCCAGCAAACTTTCAATGAAATTGCCGCCTTCTCCTTGTTGCCAAAGTAAAGCTAAGTTAAATTTTGCTCCTTGATGTTTTGGGTCAATTTTCAAGACTTGATAAAATTGGGCTATGGATTTTGTATAGTGCTTTTGTCGCTTAAAAATCAATCCTAAACGATAGAAAGCTTTAGTATAATTGAAATTGATGGTAATAGCATGAGTATAATGATCAATAGCTTTTTCCCACTCATCCTGTTGTTCATAAACAAAGCCCAAATTATAGTGAGATTTTGCTAAATGAGGTTGGATACTCAGAGCGCGTAAATACCATTTTTCTGCTAGTTTTAAGTCATTTTTTAAAGTTAGGGCTGTTCCTAGTAAATGGCATACTTCTGCTGCTTCCTTTAACCACCCCATTGTAGTTAAAGTGGTGACAAGATGTTGATCAATAGATTCATAAAAATTTTCCCGCAGTTCTTCGGACTTGAAACGGCGAATTTGACAGAGAAGTTGATCAAGTTGTATGAGGAATGCTTCTAGTTTAATTGCTTCTAAATGTTGTGCTAATCTTTGAGATAAACTCAACTCGTCTTCATCATCAAAGTGCAGTAATAATGGACTGAGTAAAGTTTCCATTAGTAAGCATTGTTGAGGATTAAGAATTTGTTGCCATTTCTCTTGTCTCGCTTCTTCTAAAGGAAACTCTTTGAATAAGCAGTCAATTTCAGATTCCGTAGATTCAATTTCTAAATATGTGCCTAACTGGGCAATTTCTAACTGTGGGTTTGAAAGTAAGTTTGCTCTAGAAATTAATAAAGTTTGATTAACATCAGGAAAACCATTTTTTTGGTATTCTTGCCAAAGATTAATAAAAGTAGATTCAAAGGTTTCTTTCTGTTTTGGGGAAGTAATGACAGCAGCTAGAATTTCACGGGGGTCTTGATGTAGATAAATGCTTTTAGCTTGACCTTGATTAATTTTTTCTAAGGCTGATTCTGAAAGAAGTTGATATTGGATTAGTGTAGGTATTGTGGTGTTTTCTATTATTTTCAAATAAGCGTCAATTTCAGCCGCAGTTTTACAAACTGTACCTTGAATATTACTTTTACCAGTTTGAGTAAGTAGGGCTTGGCAAAGGTCGTAAGACAGAGTTCTTAAATTCTTAGCTGTTCCACCACAAAATATCATCATAATTACCTTCCAGTCCTGATAATTTATGTAAAAGTTTCAATTGGCTCAAAATTAGAATAAAATAAACTCATCCCCCAGTTGAAGCATAGGGGATGAACTATAGGGCATAGGGCTTTAATGTTCCTGTCTATGTCCCATGAAGGTGGTTGACGATTCCTTCTATTCCCTTTTATTAGTAGGAATCGCCGACTTTCCTGAACTAGTCCAACGCCGCAGAACCACCACTTTGCCATTGTTTGACGATACCGATAACATCGCCATAACGACTAGAAGTAGCAGCATCATCAATAGCGCGAGCAGTAGCAGCTTCAACTGTGCTTGCCGTATAAGTAGTATTACCAGCACTAAAACTTGCTCCAGTAATTGCTACTTCACTAGGATCGGCTGCTACTGATGCGTAGCTAACAGAAACCTGTAATAAACCACTTGACGCAATATCATCTTGTGGAAATACAATTTCAGCCGCAAAGCTGTTAGTTACACCATTAGCTAACACGCTAGTCACCGCACCAGATACTCTGGACTGAGAATCAGCACCAATAAACTGAGCTTTAGCTGGTTCTGCAGAGATGAAAGAAACTGCAACTGCACCACCTGCTAAGAGAGAAGAAATAGCAGCAGCTTTTAATGTTTTATTAGATTTTGCGCTCATGATTAATAGCTCCTAGTTTTTTACTAAAACTTACGCATTACAAAAAATTTTTCATCATCTGTATTGAAGAAATTTCTTCATTTCAGACTTTGTAAAATTAAGACAGTTATCAATTTTGCCAGAGGATGAAACAAAGAATTTAGTCAGACATTCTCATGAAAATCATGATCAAAAAACTCAGCTTGCGCCTGAAAACATACAGATGGGTGTTTGGTTGCTTTGGTAATGAGTAAGAATCTATGTTTAATACCTTACCTGGTTTTTTTAAAACTTAGTTAGGTAGAAAACATGGAAGTTTAAATATATTTTTAACTGTATATTTAATTAAGTAACCCTCGTATATTCTCACCTGAATACTGGTTTCAATTTCAGCAATTTTTTAGAAGTTTTGGGACATGGTAAGGTCAATCTCAAGTTAAACCCGATGAAGCTATAACGTGAGAGCAGTTCTTAAGACGTATATTTACGTAAGTACATCATTTTTTTCTACGTAATCCTAATGAGAAATTAGAAGTTTTCACGAAGAAAATTCAGTATGTGGCTGGCTATAATAATGATCAAAAATTTTGGTACTAGGTTAAATAAACTGCTATCATCTAGTTAAATAGATGGATGTTTGGGATATTTTTTACAGCTATTTGAGATGTAAATATCTTGCTGAATAAGACTTCTAATCAATTTTTAGCAACCTATAGCCCTCAAATTACAGCAGGGAACAGGGAATAGGTAACAGGGTTGAAAGTCTTTTGACATAAGGATTTGTGCTGAAATTTTGTACCTCATTTACCTGAAATCTGCTGTAAATGAGGATGAATGATATTACATTTTCATGGTAATAATCACAAAAATTTGTATTTTTGCCACTGGCTAAAAGACTGGTGGTATTGATTAATAATTTTCCAGCTTAATTTCAATATAAATGGCATTTTATCTAATCCAAATATTTTTTATAAAGATGAAGAAACAATATTTTTTTTGGCGTGGTGGGCTTTTTTTAACTTTGTCAATGTCGGTACTGTTACCTTTTAAAGCCATCGCCACTGATAAAGAAACAGTTGAAGACATTCAGACTGTGAATACCAAGCATCAGGATGCTCAAACCGCAATACCTTTGGAATCATCAGCAACAAATTTTGAGCCAAAATACTTCACTTCTTCTCCTCCAGAGAGAACAAACACTATTTCTTTTTCACCACAGCACAAGTTAATTAATACAGAAACCCATCCTCATCAAAATTCTGCATATCAGTTACCACAAAAAATCCTACAAACAAATTCTAATTGTCGGGGACATACTCCCTCCAATTCCCTGCTACTACCTGTCACAACGGAAGATCACCCCCATACTCAGGAAGACTTTCAGCCAGAAATCTCTGGTTGTGAAGAAAATAGTGCTTCTTTTGGGTTAGAGAATTCCAGCAATGAGGCTAGTAATGAAGAGTTTATTCACGATATTTATAATTATGATATAGATAAATATACTTCTAAAGTACCACTAGGCAAAATTATTGCACAAGTACCAAGCAATCAAAATCAAGCGCAATTAAATCCAGTTGAGCCAAATTTACCTGTAGTTCCCAAGGAAGTACCCTCTTTACCCATTCCAGAGGAGAAACCAGAGGAGAAACCAGAAAAGAAACCAGAAGATAAACCACAATTAACACCTGAAGAAAATAAAAAAGTATTGAGAACTTTAATGCGTAACTTGTTAGACAACAGTGCATCAAGATATCCATTTTTTGTCAATACCAGTGATAAACTAATTATTAATCCCCGGAATTTTCAACCTTTAAAGTTTGAGTTTTATTCAGATTTTAGTTTTGATTTAGATAAATTTAAAGCAGGGAATTCTTTTAGTGATGAAGAATTTAATGATCCGAACATTAAATCAGCTAATATTTCATTTTATCCCGAAGATGAACAATTTTATTGGGTTTTAGATGGAAACCGAGTAGTGATTGAGACTAAAGGCAGACATTTTAATGTTGCTTATCAGGGAAATTCTAATCACCAAAACATCAGACAAATTGCTAAAGTTTCTACGGTTTTTTGGGGTGTACAAACAGTATTTGCTATTCCTAACGTCTTTCAGGATTTAGTTGGGGATAAAAAGTTAGATGACGTAAATATTATTAGCAGTGCTGCGGAAATTGTATTACCTCCGGGAGCTAGTTTAGCTGATAATGCCAGTTTTAATATTAACCTTACTCGACCTGATGGTAGTTTTTTTAAAAAATTTATTCCCCTAGATGATACCCGCAAAGCTACCACAAATGCACTTCTAGGAGGAGGTTCTTTCTTTGGTAATTTAGATGCTACCAATGCACCTAAATTTTTACAAGGGTTTCCGACTGTAAATTTACAACCTTTATTAAATAATGGTGTTAAGCTGGAGATTGGCAGTATTATACCCCGTGAAAATCTTGCTGCTGCTGGATTGACATTAGGTGATTTTTTCACTAAACAAGGATTTGCTTTTAACGGACCTATTAGTTCTTTTTCTGGAATCAAAACTTTACAAATTGATCAAAGTGATAATGATGATATTGTTGCAGTTCTCAGTAATCGTTTTTTAACTAAAGAAGAAAGGGATTTTCATTATCTCAATTCCTTGATGTGGTATAACCTTGGTCAACAAAATCCTGAAGTTGTGACTTTCTCTACATCCGATCCTGAAAATCAAGATTGGTATAGATATACTTTGAGTTGGTCACATAACCGGACTTTATTACAATATGATCCAGAAAAAATTAAGTTAAATTATTTAAATGTTTTTGCTAATCCTGGTTTATCTATAACTACAGCCCAATGGAAAGATACTGATTTAAATCAAACCACGAATGCTAGTTTAGGTTTAATGTTGGGTAGTGTTTTTAAGTTTATTAATCCTGGTAATTTAAATGGATCTATTAGTGAAGCTAAAGAAAAATATAATAATTTGCAACCTTTAGCAACTTTGAATACGAAGGCTACATCTCAACAACGAAGACAGATGAATCAAAGATTAAATGATACCCTGAATTATGGTAATACTAATAGCAATCTTGCCCAAGTTTCAGGGAGTTATACTTTTGCGAGTAACATTACTCCAGATAGTTCATTGTTATTCCAATTGAAAACAGGTATTTACCGCAGAAGTGTGCAGTTTATTGAGCAAAAAATAGAACCTTGGACTCCTGAAACTCCTGTTGTCATCGATTTTGTCCGTCCTAGTGATTTAGGTCCAATATTTTTTACTGGTATTAATATTCCTACTAATTTAACTCAAATCAATGCTCCAGAAACCTTTGAAGTTACTTTTATTCGGGGTGAAACTTCAGATGGAAAAGTCTTATTTGATCAATCTTTTATCTTTGATAATAACCTGGCTAGTATGTTTACAGCAGTTCCTATTGTTGGACCAGGAAAAAGCTATGATCTAGATTTTGGACGGATAAAACTGAGTACGTTTCGACAAAGAGATATTGAAACATTTTCTTATACTGGAAATCTTTATTTACCAGCAATTGAATTGGTAGCTTCTGGAAGTGTTAATAATTTTAGTTATGCCCTATCTACGGGAATGTGGTTTAATCTCTTTCCCGATTCTGCCCCGATGATTGATAGCAATTTGGGTAATTTGAATCCTAATGCTACAGCAGAAAGTTCTATGGGAGGAATGTTGAAATTTGCGGCTAAAGCAGATTTTACAAATATATTTTATGATGACAAGAAGCAATGGCACACGATAATAGCTAATTCACCTTTTTTTTCATTAACTTATAATACTAATCCTAATCGATTGAATATGTCGAATATTTCTCTGGGGAATGTATTTCAGTTTGCTAAACCTGATTTTAATTTCACTTTTTACCCTGTCTTGACTTATTCGCCGTCCATGCTAAATCCTGATGTTAAATCCAGTAGTGTGGGTGATATTAGTGCTTTTTTTCTACTCAATTTTGCCCATAAAATTGGGTTTAATTTTAATAGTTCTCTGTCCCTTGGTAATCAAGCTTTATACCAACTTGAAGCTACCTATGATGTAATTAAAAACAAAAAAATTGGGACTTTAACAATAGGTCCTTACTATTCCAATAATTCTCTGGCTACCAAAGGATTTGAAAGTCAAGCTGAAGATCCTAACTATGGGATGATATTTCGCTATGAAAGTGCTAATTCTGGTTTGGTGATTAATTCTCGTTTAGGTAATAGTGATTATGGTTTTAGAGGACAACTGAATATGGAGTTGAAGTTTTAGAGTGATTGGTAGTTAGTAGAGACCATCTTTTTCAAGTCTCTACATTGATGTACAAATTAATCAACTCAATCAAAAATTAGTCTAAAGTTGGTAATGGGAAGGAAAGATTAACAGTGTTGACTAGAGAACCAAAAGTAGGAATTTCAGTTGTGTTGACATTCAAGTTGACATCTCCAGGAGCAACAATATTTGTAGACGGTAAAACTACATTAATATTAGAGATTGTTGTTGTTCCATTAGGAATGCTCACGGTTGTACTGCCTCTTCCTGTTTGGATTTGAGGAATATTATTTCCTTCTTTAATGGCAGAAATAAAGCTAGGGCGTGTATTATCTGTTGCACCTTCGATGACAAAATTAGTTGGTGGCTGAAATATATTATTTTGCACATTTACCACCGATGGTATTTCTATTTTAATTGTGGGTTTGGGAATTGTAATGGTGGGTTTGGGGATGTTGATTGATGGTTGAATAATGGAGATATTTGGTAAGTTGATAGTGGGAATATTGGTGGTGGGGATTGATTGAGCGTGAACAGTTTCCGACATTAAAGCTGTGAGTAGGACTGTTAACATTAAGTCCTGAATTTCAAGATTAACAATAGGTTTGATTTGAATTTTCATTGTATTTAATCCGCATTCATAGTTACACAAGGGCGGGTAGGATATCCACTGCACAATATTGATCCTATTAAGATGTGTATTTGATGTACTTGCAAAGTGTTGTCAGTTTATTCCTATTCCCTATTCCCTACTGTAACCTAAATACTTAACTTAATTGTGCCACAAGTTGATTTTCTACCAGTGTATCATTAGTTAATAAGTCTTCAACGGTAATTCTTAAAAACCGCTGTTCATCGACTTGAAACATAACTTTAATGCGATCGCCCCCTGGAAAACCAGGGGGTGTAAGTCGAGCAATTTTTTTGCCATTTTCTGTATCATTGAGAGGTTTAACTGTGGTAATCAGACTTTCCAGTTGACGAGTAATGAGGCGAGATCCATCAAAATAAACTTCTGTTCCTCCGGTTCCTGCTCCCAATTCTCCCACAATTAACTCAATACTGGGTTGATTTTCCCTAGAAGCACCCAAGACTAATTCTACTGGTTGACTCATCGGATAACCCTGTCCAGCTTTAATAATTGGTTGCCAACTATGACGTTGGTGACGACGATCCCAGTAACGCACACCATAGCTATGATAGAGATAGTCTTTAATTTCTACACCTTGAGTTATTTGCAACGCACCTTGAGCGATGGCTTCAAAAGGACGTTGACAACGGATTTTTTCTGGCTCAAAATATTGACTCACCCATGTCTGGACTGCTGGTAATTGTACAGATCCACCCACTAACAAAACTGCATGAATGTCATCAAGTTCGATACCTTGACGACGGGCTTGCTGTAATAAAGTCATCATTGCATCATGTAACTTATCAAAAAATCCATTTTCTTTGAGGATATTTTCTAAAGTTTGGCGGTTAAGATCCAATTCATAACTTTCAAAAGTCTCATCATTAAAATAAACTTCACTGGCTTGAGTTTGGGTAGATAACTGAATTTTGACCCGTTCTGCTAACCGATTAATCAAAGAATTAACAGGCAAACCTTTAGTTTTAGCAAAGTAATCAACTATCCAATTATCAATATCTGTACCACCTAAATTTTGTCCCGCTTTTGCCAATACACGTGCTGTTTTTACCTTTTGTTTTGAATCTTCAGCTAAGGATTTATTACCCCACTTCAATAAAAATCCTACGGGTTTAGTATTGGCTTGTGCCTGTTGATCTAAACATACCAGAGACAAGTCTAAAGTCCCACCACCAAAATCAATTACTAACAGATTTTCTTGTGCTGTCAAACCATAACCCAAAGCTGCGGCTGTGGGTTCATCTAATATCCGCACTTGTTCTACGGGGAGTGCTTGACAAACTTGGCCTAACCAGTAACGATAAGCTTCAAAACTGTCCACAGGTACAGTTAATACCAAAGAATCTAAACCACCTTCCATTGGTGCTAATTCTTCAATTATCGTAGTTAAAAACCATTTGCCAACTTTTTCAAAGGTGATCATTTGCCCATCTAGTTCAGGTAAAAAACCCTGAATATTAGCCCCTATCCCCCGTTTGAAACTACGAAAAAATCTGGTATCACCTTTGAGATCCAGACCGCGATCGCGCACTTGCTGCCCAACAATGACTTGACCCTGACTAGCCTCTTCTACATAGAGCAAGCTGGGAATCAGGGGGGGATTGAGACTCTGTTGAATTGATAAACCCGGTAAAGTCAAGGTTTCCGGCTGCTGGGTAACAGGGTTCCAGCGAGTAATGACTGTGTTGCTAGTACCAAAATCAATCGCGATCGCCATATCTGATTTTATTATTTTGCACCAGGATAAAAATACGTAAGTAAAGTTAATATATCCTTAAATTATAAGAAAAGCAGAAACTTTGGTAAGATTACATCTGTCAGGGTAGTTAAATTATCTAAAATGTCAATATTTATTTACCCATGACACCATATACTCAAGGTATACCAGGACTACCAGACTTAACACATCCTCATGAGTTGATCAAGTTTGGCGAGCAACTACTTCAAGGTTCATTGTTATTTGTATTTTTGATTGTATCTTTAGGAGTGGCGATCGCCCTGATCAGTTTTTCCCTCAGACACAACACCAGCGAACAAGCCGTTTTCTTTGGAGAATGGTCAATTCGTTATTCCCAACTCCTCAAAGGGCTACAACATTTATCCTTAATTTTCATCTTATTAGTTACTGGATTTTTTCTCACTTCCACTTTAGGCAACCGTTATCACCACTGGGAACAAGCCAAAGTTGCCCAAGTTGCCGAAAGTGTGGCAGGTGATAAATTAGAACAAAATGCGCCCCAAGTCCGTTACATTACCGAAGAACCTTATAGCTATACCACCCAAGTAAATGGCAGAATAGTGAAAGTAAATGATCAACAAAAAGTCACCCGTTACCTAACATTAACAGGCTCAAACATACAAGTAAAAATTGATCAAACTGTCAACGTTCAAAATCGCAGCGCCATTTATAATACCAGCTACACCGCTGATTACAAAGTTGTTAACCAACTAAGTGATATTAAGAATTTTTTCTTTGAAGCACCACCACCAGATGGTTACTCACTATTATCTGGTTACAAAGTAGAAAGAGATGGAAGCAGACTAAAACAAATTAACCTCGGAGATTATGGTTTTCCTTTTCAGTTAGAACCAGGACAAGAAACCACAATCAGAGTTAGTTATCAAGCCCAAGGTGGACCACGTTGGGTTTATAATGCCAGCAATCAATTACTCTCTCAATTTCGTCTCACAGCCACTGCTAATTTTAGCAATGCCGATTTTGCTAGTGGGATAGTTCCTGATGATATTAAAGCTGATGGTGACAGTACCAAATTTACTTGGATCTTTGATGATAACGTCTCAGTTAGAAATCCCTTTGGCGTATTTACCAGCACTAAACCAATTGGTAAAACTGGCATTATTCCCAGGTTATTACTGTTAGCCCCAGCATTATTTTTGTGGTGGATATTGCTTTTATATCTGTCTATACCAATGACTTTAAAAAATCTAGCTATAGCTGCGGGTATTTTCTTTGCTTGTTTACTCACTTTAACCTACATGGCCAGGGTGATTAATGCAGAAATAGCTTGGTTAATGATTTCATTGATATTACTTGGTTTAACCTATGGTTTAGGTGCAAATCCTCGCGCTGCTATAGCAGTAATTATTTGTACTATTGCTGGAGCAATTCTACCTGTATTTGGATTATTAATACCCTTTAGTGGTTTAACTCTGAGTTTGTCAGGTTTGTTGTCAGTTGCGTGGTTAGCAGTGCATCATTGGTATGGGTTATATAATTTGAGAGGAGAGCGTTAATGTTTAACAGCAGTTTTCATGTATTGAAACCACGCTCTAAATTAGTATTAGGAGTTCTATATTAATATATTTAGGATCTAATTATGATCTAATACTGACCTTGAATGTTTATGGCATTTTGGCAGATGTTTGCAATATTGCCTTGCTATTCTAGATGCGCGAATGTCTTTGTGCGATAATTCCGACTTGCAGAATCCCTCGGTATACAGCCGGGGGTCTTTTTTGATATCTGTGCCAACAAATCAACCATAAAATTGACTATAAAACCGCTTTAGGAAGTCCCAAAGCGGCTTCATTAGTGCATCTATATTGATGCTCTATTTTTGTTATAGATGATTCGGTATAAAGTCCTATTAGCACTATTCTAGATAAATTTAATCTACCCGGAATCCTCAGTCAAAATTATAAAAATACTTCCTGTGATGTATTGAGAGTTAACTAAACCCTGTCCTTTTGATAGAGTTAATAGGTTTGTAAGCGAGCTAAATTTGTAAAAAGACTAGTCCACATTCCAATGTCTTTGATTTTATCCTCCGGTGATTGACTCTACCGGAGGTAATTCTTTATACAGGAAAAATGTTGTCAATCCTGGTAATTTGTAACTAAGTAGGTCAACATAATAAAACCAAACTGTGTAACGAAAAGTAAACAAGGTGAAAAACCTCTTTCCCCCTGCTCCCTGCTCCCTGCCCCCTGCCTTGC
>RDYJ01000076.1 GCA_004293145.1 Nostocales cyanobacterium
CCACAGTCAACACAAGTAGAACCAGTTTCTGTTCTTGTTCCCGACTCCTCACCTCCACAGTCAACACAAGTAGAACCAGTTTCTGTTCTTGTTCCCGACCCCTCACCTCCACAGTCAACACAAGTAGAACCAATTTCTGTACTTGTTCCCGACTCCCCACCCGCAAAATCAACTGCTTACCCATCCTCACTAGCATCAAAGCAGGAATTAACACCCAGACGACAAAGATCCCGCAGTTCCCCAAATTGGTCGCCAATTCAGGTAGGATTCTTGCTGGTTGTGTTGTCAACAGTAATGTCATCCCTTTACAACGTTGTTGTTAAGGCGCTTTTCTATAAAGGTTCTGATTTGCTGGGAAATTTCCAGACACAGCAGTTAATCTCACCAACCTTGGGAAATATTTTCTTAATCTTGATGCTGAGGTTATTAGTAGTAGTGCCTTTGATGTTACTGTTAGCCCCTATTTTGCATCCTCAAATTTGGCAAGACCTCCAAAACTTATTTAATTCAGTAGGCAGAAATGCTACTGCTAATCAAGCAAATACAAAACAGGTATTATTGTTATCAATTGTCAGTGGTTGCTTTTTGTTTTTGTCCCAAGTCCTGATTTACATTGCTATTGGTCAAGTAACAACTGGAGTAGCGATCGCTCTGTTTTTTATCTACCCCATGATGACTGGACTCCTAGCTTGGTTTCTCTTTCGTGAGCGCCCCAGTTTATTCAGTGCTGGTGCAATTTCCAGTATTTTTTGCGGTCAATTATTCATCTTGAGTAGTTATTCAACTGCCACTAGTAATACCTCTTTAGGAATTATTTCTGGAATTATATCCGGAATAGCTTTTGCTGTATACGTAATTCTTACTAGGTTATGCGCTCCGAAACTGCATCCAGTTTCTTTTGCTCTAATTAACTTCGCTACCATGTTGCTATTAAGTTTTATCTGCTTATTAGTACCGTTACCAAGTGATTGGAGTTTAGCAATTCGATCATCCAATTTATTAGAAGTAATTTTAAGTGCTTTTATGTTGGGTGTCCTCACTCTTTGCGGCTATTTATTCAACAATTTTGGCATCCGCAAATTAGGAGGATCACGGTCTGCTCTAATTGGTGCTGCTGTACCAGTTTTCACTGTGATTTTTGCTGGATTAATGCTTCAGGAAAAATTGGATATTCTCCAAATTATGGGAGTTTTATTAGTAACTGGTGGTGCAGTAGGTATCAGCTTTGATAAAATGCAAAATCAGGTGAAATCCCCTAGTTCCAAAAATTAAATGATTCAAAAAAAATGAGAATAAATATCCAGGGCAATAATTTAGTGTTAACCTGAAAGTTATTCTTATATTTCTCAAATCAAGTTAAATTTGGTGCTAAAATATGGATTAATTTCATCAACGGATATCCGAGCAGGAAATATTTTCATCTGGCATCTAAGAGCCATTTCCATCAGCTACGGTTGATCCCTAATGAAATAGATCAATAACAGCAGCAATAAGTAAGGATTTAGCATTCCTAAAGCTGTACAGTAGTCAACAGTAGAACCTTCTTGGTGCATAACTTATTCACTACAAGAATGTTGTACTACATTTATTTGCAATACTCTGTATTTGTGAACTGATGTAGCGACATAGCATAAATTAGTGATGAGTCTTACCTTTGCTGTTAAAAATTAGTGATTTGCACCCTAAGTAATTTAGCATCATCGCAATTTAATGGTGACACCATCATAAATCTTCATTTTGAGTGAAGACAAAAATTGCAATTGGGTGTAAAATAGATAGTTTAAATTTGACTACCATTTTTATCGTAAACGTGCCATTCATCTGTCTGTGAATATGACTAACGACATAGATCTGATCAAACGTCTTGGTCCGAGCGCGATGGATCAGATCATGCTTTATCTAGCTTTTAGTGCCATGCGTACAAGTGGGCATAGGCATGGGGCATTTTTAGATGCAGCCGCGACAGCAGCGAAGTGTGCAATTTACATGACCTATCTAGAGCAGGGACAAAACCTGCGAATGACAGGACATTTGCACCACCTTGAGCCAAAGCGAGTCAAAATTATTGTCGAGGAAGTTAGACAAGCTCTGACTGAAGGTAAATTGCTAAAAATGCTGGGTTCCCAAGAACCACGCTATTTGATTCAATTGCCATACCTCTGGATGGAAAAATATCCTTGGCAACCTGGAAGATCCCGTGTTCCTGGAACAAGTCTCACCAGTGAAGAAAAAAAACAAATTGAGCGCAAGTTACCCAAAAACCTGCCTGATGCTCAGTTAGTTACCTCCTTTGAATTTTTAGAGTTAATTGAATTTCTACATAAACGATCACAAGAGGAGTTACCACCCCACCACCAAATGCCCCTGAGTGAAGCATTGGCAGAACATATCAAGCGTCGGTTACTCTACTCAGGTACAGTTACACGCATTGATTCACCTTGGGGAATGCCGTTTTATGCCTTAACTCGTCCCTTTTATGCCCCAGCAGACGACCAAGAACGTACTTACACAATGGTCGAAGATACTGCTCGTTATTTCCGCATGATGAAAGACTGGGCAGAAAGGAAAGCTAATTCCATGCGTGCTGTAGAAGAACTGGATATTCCCGTTGAAAAAATGCAGGAAGCTATGGAAGAATTAGATGAGATTGTTCGGGCTTGGGCGGATAAATATCACCAAGATGGAGGTACACCCATGATTTTACAAATGGTTTTTGGCAATCAGGATGATTAACTGCACAAAAGTTAGAAGTCATCTTCTAATTTTTGCTTGCACAACCTTAACCAAATTGTTTGTCAACAACTCTGCCAACTTCCTGGATAACAGTCAATATATATTTCATGTCCCTGATTCACTCTATTAAGTGCGGCTAATATGTGTGGAAAGCAAAGATCCCACATAGTGGTAGTAGTCCGTAAATTTAAGGGTGAGAGACTCTTCCGTCTCTTCTATTTTTTCTAGACTTCTTTTCCCCTTCATGTTGTATTTGGCTAGTAGTGGCTAGTAGGGTGACTGGTTGTCAACCCTACAATCATAGAAATTACAGCAAATTTTAACTGCTACCTCACACCATTACTGGGAGTTGATGGCATAGGAGCAGTTTCCACACGAGGAGCAAATTCCATCGGTGTAGATCCAGCCCCAATACCCACAGATCGGTTACTGGAATCAATACAAGTATCTAAAGCCTGAGTTGGAGCTAAATCAAGCTCTTTACGCAAGCCAACCACACAGTTAGCAAAAGTTACAGGAAGTAAACTCCGTCCGCAGTAACTTAAAACATCAGGGTTAATTGCGTTGTTAGTGTTTTTGCTAATACCCACTACACAGGTAGCTATATCGTTAGGGTTGCGGGCTTGACGACAGGACTTAAGTGCAACTGCGGGATCGATTGTTGTCTGCTTTTTAATTGTAGCCACACAAGAAGATAAATCCCTTGGTCTTAAGGCTGTAGCACAACCTTCAGCAGCGGCTTCTGCTGTAACGCCCACACTTACTAATCGTCCTGCACAGCTACGGTAATCATTTCCGTAAGTATCTATCACTGCTTGACTGGGTAACATACTGGTCAATAACCCAACTACAGTTACAACTGGAACTGTAAAAATTTTCAAGACATGACCGTTTTTGTGGTGATAAAAACCGCTAATTTCTTTTTTGTGTTCTAACATAGTTATTCTCCAAACACCCAAGGCTATGCTAACCTGGAATCTGCTTTAACTCCTCTATATTCAAGGAATTTTAGCGTGATCACTCTAAATATTCCCCAAAGCTTGATCACTATTTTTCTCACCATTCCTAAGACCAGGTGATTAATTTTGTTTCGGGTTAGACTATATTAGATATTCTGTGGCGAAAATGACTCAAATTATAGTCAAAGTTGTATGAGCATTGACTAAACTTAAAAAAAGTCAGTCTTTTGCCAAAAAACAGTTTTAACGTACCGTGGGACATACGGGAACGCAGGTTCAAACCCTGAAAGCTTGGCAGATACTAGTTAATGGGTAATGCCCTGAGCAAATCTAGTACAGTAGAAATGAAGTCTTGGGGACTAGATCAACTAAATTGCTTGCTTCGATGAGAACGATAATTTAGAATGATCACTCACAAGACAGATCATTTAACCAAGAATCCTCTAGCTAATTATGGCGAGGAATGTCATAATAGAATATTTGGGTAAAGTTTAAACAGGATTAAATTAAGGAAACTCATGTCCCGATATAGAGGGCCTCGCCTCAGAATTGTCCGTCGCTTGGGCGAATTACCAGGCTTAACTCGGAAAAGTGCTAGACGTGCTTATGCACCAGGACAACATGGTCAGAACCGTAAAAAGCGTTCTGAGTATGCCATCCGTCTGGAAGAAAAGCAAAAACTCCGCTTAAATTACGGGTTGACAGAAAAGCAAATGCTCCGCTATGTACGGAAAGCCAGACGTGTGACTGGTTCTACCGGACAGGTTCTGCTGCAATTGCTGGAAATGCGTTTAGATAATACAGTTTTTCGGATGGGTATGGCTCCCACCATTCCCGCAGCACGTCAACTGGTAAATCACGGTCACGTCACCGTTAATGGTAGTGTAGTGAATATTGCCAGCTATCAGTGCCGTCCCGGTGAAGAAATCGGTGTCAGAAATAGAGAAGCTTCCAAGAAATTGGTAGAATCTAATTTGCAATATCCCGGTTTGGCTAACCTTCCCAATCACCTAGAGTTTGATAAAAACAAATTGGCTGGTAAAGTCAATAGCGTGATTGAGAGAGAATGGATAGCACTGCAAGTTAATGAACTACTCGTGGTGGAATACTACTCACGTCAAGCCTAATAGTCAGGAGTCAGGAGTCAGGAGTCAGGAGTCAGTGGTCAGTTATCAGTGATAAGTTGCTATTCTTCCCTGTTCCCTGTTCCCTGTTCCCTGTTCCCTGTTCCCTGTTCCTAATGACTAACCGCCAATTTGCGACATGGTACGGGTGTAAGAACCGACAGTACCTGAGTCGCGTTGTTTAAAGTTAATTTCTGCTTTTAAGTTTAATAATTGCCTAACTTGTTCTTGTAATTGAACGGTGCTAACACCAGCACGTAAAGAAGTTTTTAAATCAATTTGACCAGTTTCATTTAATAAGCAGGGACGTAGCCAACCATCAGCACTCAGACGGAGACGGTTGCAGCGATCGCAAAAACATTCCGACATCTGGCTGATAAAACCTAGTGTTCCCTTTGCTCCCGGAATTTGAAACACATCCGCAGGACCATTACCACGAACTTGGGATTCTGTCAATCCCCAACGGCTGCGAATGCGATCGCCTAAATCAGCAGAAGAAATCCAACCGCGATCGCCAAATAAATCACCATTACCAATAGGCATAAACTCAATAAACCGGACGTGCCAATTTTTATCAAGACTTAAAGCGGCTAAATCCAAAACTTCATGGTCATTAACGCCCGGTATCACCACTACATTTAACTTTAACGGGTCAAATCCAACATGATAGGCAGCTTGAATACCTTGCCAAACTTGTTGCCAACGTCCACGGCCATGATTACCGATAATCTGCTCAAAAGTATCTGAGTCGAGAGAATCTAAACTAATATTAATCCTTCTTAACCCGGCATCATAGAGATTTTTAGCTATTGGTGCTAATAAAAAACCATTGGTAGTCATGGACAAATCTTGAGTTTCAGGAAGATGAGCAATTTTGCTCACCAACTCCACCACACCAGGACGCAGGAGAGGTTCACCACCAGTCAAGCGGAAGCGGGTAAAACCCACAGGAATAAATACCTCTTGAATAAGAGTGAGGAGTTCCTGATCAGTTAATAACTGTTGTTTGAGGATATAGTCTAATTCTGCGCCCTCCGGCATACAGTACAGACAACGAAAATTGCAGCGATCAATTAAACTAATCCGTAGATAGTCTACCTGGTTCATGATAATTTTTAGCTAAAAACGTCGGAGACTAACTTCTAGGGTATCTTAAACATTGTTCTGATCTGACACCGGCTCTTTTGCTCAAAGGCGCAGATGTAGCCCTCTATGAAGCTAAAAAAACGGGACGTGATCGGTTTTGTGCGTCCATCAATTTGGGTTAAAAATCCTATTCACCTAAGTTTAAAATTTTCAATTATAATATTTACCTGCTTATTGTTGCTGATCCTGTGTAAGTACGCAGAATCTGTGGCAGTTAGTTGATCGCATACACAAAAGAGCTATCCATCGTGCAAGATACCGACTCTATGAATGACCTTGCTGCTGCACTGCAACAGCCAGTAGACTTAGATTTTGAACTCCCAGATCCAGAAGATGAACAAATTGCTGAGTCTGACTTTTTACAGCAGTTAGATGTAGCTTGGCAAGTATGCGATCGCTTTGATTTGCAAACAGAAATTTGGCGGGGTCGCATTTTACGCGCTATCCGCGACCGAGAAAAAAAAGGTGGAGATGGTAGAGGTACTGGTTTTCTCAAATGGTTGAAGGAACGGGAAATTAGTAAAACTCAAGCTTATTCTTGGATTCAACTCGCTAACAGTGCTGATACTTTAATTGAAGATGGCAAACTTGACCCGAATACGGTCAATAATTTTAGTAAACGCGCTTTTGTAGAAACAGCCAAGGCCGCCCCAGAAGTGCAACAGATGGTGAGTGAAGCCGCGCAAAAAGGCGATCGCATCACCCGCAGAGAAGTCCGTCAACTCACCGACGAATGGACAGCCATGTCCTCAGAATTGTTACCTGAACCAGTCAAGGAAAAAGCCGCAGATAATAGCCTTCCTGCCCGCTACATTGCCCCTCTGGTTAAGGAAATGGAAAAACTGCCCGAATCACACCAAAAGGCGTTACAAAGAGATATAGCCGAAAATCCTGATGTTGATACTCTCAAACAGGCTACTACAGAAGCAAGACAACTAGCAAAATATCTCAAATCTGCTGTGCAAGTACAGGCGCTAACAGAGGAAAATGTGGATATTGAAACCGCATTGGAAGAAGCCCAAAGAATCGGCTGTTTGAGTATCGCTGCTGACTTAGTAAATCAAGCATCTCAGATGGAACAAGGTATAGCTAAATTATACATGACTTGGAAAAAAATCAGTAACTTGGCTGATAGATTGTACGTTGATACTGGTGCGAGTACACCCAATTTGCGATCGCTCCTCAGTTGCGTAGAACCACTAGGAGGGGAAGTAATGGAAATTAAACTTAGTGGTGCAACTGAACATCATATTAGATTACAAATTCAAGAAACGAATTAGGTAATTGGGGACTGGGGACTGGGGAAGAAGCAGGGGAGCAGGGAGCAGGGAGCAGGGAGCAGGGAGCAGGGGGAAGTTATTTGTATTTTTCCCAATTACCAATTACCAATTACCAATTACCTATTTACTATATATTTCTTCCATTTTCTTGGCTAATTCCACATCTAAATTACTGATAGCATTACCGATGTCGTGAGTAGCAAGACTCACTCTCACGGTGTTGTAAACATTAAACCATTCGGGGTGATGTCCCATTGTTTCGGCGTGAACACCTACTGTCACCATCCAACCCAAGGCAGTGGGGAAGGAGTTAAATTTGTATTCTTTGTATAATTTGCCTTCTTTAATTTGCCATCCTGGTAAACTATTGAGGGCTTGTTGTAATTCGGTTTCGCTGAGTTTGTGTGCTGCCATTTTCTTAATTTACACAGAGACTTCTGATATTTATTTTATCGGATTACAATCTTTTTCTGTTTTTTCGCTTCCATCTTTTGATGAGTATGTTTAGATAACGGAAACTCAAATAACGTTTATACTTTTGAGCGACTTCCTTGCCCACCAATAGCACACCCAACCAAAATATAATTTCTGCGGAAACCAATAAAGCTGGTACTAACAAGGCTTTTTGGGCTACAGAAATTGGTAGAAATGGTAAAATTATGGCGATCGCTAACCAGGGAGAAAATGAGACAATGATTAAAACCAAACCCAGCTTTTGCATATTTTCTGTTGGTAACAGAATCTGAGTTTAGTGTTTTTATCTGGTTGGTTGGAGTGGCTTAATTTACATTGTAGATTTTTTGTTTCACGCAGAGACGCAGAGGCGCAAAGGAAAGAGCGCAAAGAATGTTTATTTCATTGTCAGAATCAGGATTTACAGGATTTAGGAATTTTCATGATGTTAGTTGAAAGCTGAAGTTTTACTAATACAATCAACACTTAGAGAGGTTTAAATTTATCTAAAAGTTACTATTTTTTAAGGAGGATTTACTAAAGATATGAATGATAGAGCATATGAGTTAAAAATTCTGCAACAAGTAATCGTCTCTTATATAGATAAGAATATAACAGTCACAGAGGAAGACTTAAACTCTGTTATTTCCAACCTGGATGAGTTTGTTTGGAAACTTGCAGTAAAAATTTATAGCGAGAGCGGATATAAGGTTGAATTCTTAGTAATACGTGATACTATTAATTCTCACCTCGAAGTTTTAAAAATGCGTCTAGTGAGTCAACAAGAGGCTGCTTACAAGCAATTACAAGCACAAAAAATAGAGGAAGCTCGACGAAAAGCAGAAGAAGATAGACAAATCGCTGAAGCAGAAGCTCGCAAACAAAATCAGTTGATTGAGTTATCTCAAAAGTTGGAGAAATCTGGAAGAGATCAGACATACTCGGATCTCTTTCTCAAAGTCTTAGAAATAGTAAGTGAAAAGTTATCTATTGATGATTTAGATCGTGTGACTTTGGAGAGCCATATTTCAGATGAATTGGGAGCGGATGAACTTGATACCGTTGAATTAAGAATGGCATTAGAAGAAGCATTTGATATTGAAATACCAGATGATTTATTGGGTTCAATCAAGAAATGGCCTCCATCTTATAATAATAGTTTTGGTGATTACGAGCCTATAGCTTGTACCGTTGGAGAACTCTTAGATTATATTTACAATTATTTGCGAGAACAATAAAGTGTCATTGATTTGAAAATTTTACTATATATATGCGCGCACAGATTTCTACTCATAACATAATCGTAATTTAATTTTTACGTCTTGTCAAGTCTTGACATGAAAAAAAATAGAAACCCATATCCTGTACATCCTAAAATCCTGGATATCCTGATTCTGACTAATTCTTAATCCCCGTCGCTGCAATACCGCGAATAAACTGCTTTTGACCAATTAGAAATAACACCATCACAGGTACAGTAGTAATTGTCACCGCAGCCATCATCAACGGCCAATTGTTGGTAAACTGTTCTTGAAACTCTGCTAAGGCTAGTTGTACAGTTCTTAACTCTGGTCTAGTGGTAAATACTAATGGTTTAAATAAATCATTCCATTCACCGATGAAGGTGAACAAAAATAGCGTTACCAAAGCCGGACGTGCTAAAGGTAACATTATCTGCCATAAAATCTGTAATCTGTTCGCGCCATCAATAGCTGCTGCTTCTTCCAATTCTACGGGAATTGTCTGGAAATATTGACGTAACAGAAAAATGCCAAAGCCATTAACCGCAGTTGGTAAAATCAGCGCCCAGTAAGTATTTATCAGATGTCCCCACTTCAGTACCAGAAAAATGGGAATCACCAATAACTGAAAGGGAATAACTAAAGTTGCTAATACAACCAGTAATATTACTTGTCTACCGCGAAATTTCAGCCTAGCGAGGGCGTAACCAGCCAAAGCAGATGTGATAATCTGAAAAGCCGTAACTGCGATCGCTACCAAGGTAGAATTAGCAAATGCCAATAAAAACTTCCCCCGTTCCCAAGCTTCGCGGTAATTAGCTAAAGTCCAGCTATTTTGTCCCCTAACTCCTGGAGTTGTAACCGCAGGAGCAAAGGAGGTAAGAAAGACCACTATCAAAGGCAATAAAACGATGAATGCTCCTAGCAGTAACAGTACCAGACTCCAAAAATTCGCGTTTTTCCAATTCCTGTTTGGTTTGGACATGGTTTTTTGCTCCAAGGCATTGGTTTTTCTTAGTCTGACTATAGATAACAGGGAAAAATGACCAGGAAACGGGAAATAGGAATAGGGAAGGATGGGTTTATTTCATGGATAAGGGGTAGTTTACCTCCAGTGGTAAGCTTCTTGGTAAAAACTCATCTAATTACCATAATTTCTTGTTAAGTTAAATTAAACAACAGTGATGATTACCCGAAATTGAAAGGGCAAGTTAAATTACAGTATCAAATAATTCAGGGTTACGGAGTAAACATACCATGCAGCAGCTTGTTGAGCAAATTGAGAAAATTGATTTTCAGAGCGCAGAATATAAAGACGCTTATAGCCGAATTAATGCGATAGTGATTGAAGGGGAACAAGAAGCCCACGAAAATTACATTACATTGGCTGATCTGTTGCCAGACAGCAAGGATAAATTGATTCAGCTCTCGAAGATGGAAAGCCGCCACAAAAAAGGATTTGAAGCTTGTGGACGCAATTTAAAAGTTACTCCAGATTTGGAATTTGCCAAGAAGTTTTTCTCTGGACTGCATCAAAACTTCCAAACCGCAGCCAAAGAAGGTAAAGTTGTTACCTGTCTTCTGATTCAATCTTTGATTATCGAGTGTTTTGCGATCGCAGCTTATAACATTTACATTCCCGTAGCTGATGAGTTTGCCCGCAAAATTACTGAAGGTGTAGTTAAAGAAGAATACAGTCATCTTAACTTTGGCGAAGTTTGGTTAAAAGCAAACTTTGAAGAATCCAAAAAAGAACTAGAAGAAGCAAACCGCCAAAACCTTCCTATTGTTTGGCAAATGCTCAACAAAGTAGCAGATGATGCCCGCGTCTTGGCAATGGAAAAAGAAGCGTTGGTAGAAGACTTCATGATTCAATACGGTGAAGCATTAAGTAACATTGGCTTTACAACTCGTGACATCATGCGCCTTTCTGCTTACGGACTGGCAACCGTCTAGGGAGCAGGGGAGATGGGGAGCAGAGGAGCAGAGGAGCATGGGAGAAATATTTACCTCCTGACTCCTGAACTCCTTTCAGTAATTACGAATTATTTAGACCCTTTATGTAGTATTTTTAAGAGTTAGGTATTATCTCCTGTTGATTAATTCCACGCTTTTCATAGCACACGCCTAATATATCACTAATGTTTGGTCTAATTGGACATCTGACTAGTTTAGAACACGCTCAAGCGGTAGCTCAAGAATTGGGATACCCAGAATATGCCGACCAAGGGCTAGATTTTTGGTGCAGCGCCCCGCCGCAAATTGTGGATCATATCACCGTCACTAGCATTACTGGTCAAAAAATCGAAGGACGGTATGTAGAATCTTGCTTTTTACCGGAAATGCTGGCAAATCGGCGGATTAAGGCGGCCACACGCAAAATCCTCAACGCTATGGCTCATGCCCAAAAGCATGGGATTGATATTACGGCTTTAGGTGGGTTTTCCTCAATTATTTTTGAGAACTTTAATTTAGAGCAGTTTAGCCAAGTCCGTAATGTCACATTAGAGTTTGAACGCTTCACCACAGGAAATACTCACACGGCTTACATTATCTGTCGCCAGGTAGAAGAAGCTTCCAAACAATTGGGAATAGAACTATCAAAAGCCACTGTAGCTGTGTGTGGTGCGACAGGAGATATTGGCAGCGCAGTGACACGCTGGCTAGATAAAAAAACAGATGTTCAAGAACTGCTGCTGATAGCCCGTAACCAAGAACGTCTCCAAGAACTGCAAGCTGAACTGGGACGTGGGAAAATTCTGGGCTTAGAGGAAGCACTACCCCAAGCAGATATTGTAGTTTGGGTTGCTAGTATGCCTAAAGGTGTAGAAATTGATCCCACAGTATTAAAGCAGCCTTGTCTGTTGATTGATGGCGGCTATCCTAAAAACTTAGGGACAAAAATTCAGCATCCAGGAGTGTATGTGTTAAATGGTGGAATTGTCGAGCATTCCCTGGATATTGACTGGAAAATTATGAAAATTGTCAATATGGATGTACCAGCCCGCCAGTTATTTGCTTGTTTTGCTGAATCCATGCTGCTGGAATTTGAGAAGTTATACACAAACTTTTCTTGGGGACGCAATCAGATTACCGTAGACAAAATGGAGCATATTGGTCAAGTATCGATTAAACATGGATTTAGACCATTATTAGTTTAGGAACTAGGAAGGGTGTAGGGTGTGGGGGAAGAAGAGGCAGGGGCGGGGGGAAGGGTGCAGGGGAGAAGCATTTTCCCCCTTGCTCCCTGCTAGAAAGCTCCGTTTCTTCTTCTCTGTCACCTGTCACCTGCCCCCTGTCCCCTGTTACCTGTCACCTGTCACCTAATCTCTAACTATGGCAATAACTGAACGCAAACCCCTACTGTTGGATTTTGAAAAGCCGTTAGCAGAACTGGCTACCAGAATTGATCAAATTCGGCAACTGGCAGAAGAAAATGGCGTGGATGTTTCTGGTCAAATTCGCCAACTAGAAACAAGGGCTACCCAGCTGCGTGAGGAAATTTTCAGCAGTCTGACACCATCGCAAAGACTACAAGTAGCACGACACCCACGCCGTCCCAGTACCTTAGATTACATCCAGGCGATTAGTGATGAATGGATGGAGTTACATGGTGATCGCTGTGGTGGTGATGATCCGGCTTTAGTTGGTGGTGTTGGTCGTTTGGGCGGACAACCTGTGGTGATGTTAGGTCATCAAAAAGGCCGGGATACCAAAGATAATGTTGCCCGGAATTTTGGCATGGCTGCACCTGGTGGCTACCGTAAGGCACTGCGGTTAATGGAACACGCCAATAAGTTTAATATGCCCATTATTACGTTTATCGATACCCCCGGTGCTTGGGCGGGAATCGAAGCAGAACATCAAGGACAGGGTGAAGCGATCGCCTATAATTTACGGCAAATGTTTTGCTTTGATGTACCAATTATTTGCACAGTCATTGGTGAAGGTGGTTCTGGTGGCGCATTGGGTATTGGAGTAGGCGATCGCTTACTCATGTTTGAACACTCGGTTTACACAGTTGCTACACCAGAAGCCTGTGCTGCTATTTTGTGGAAAGATGCTGCTAAAGCCCCCCAAGCTGCCATAGCACTGAAAATTATTTCCCACGACCTCAAAAACTTGGGCATTATTGACCAAATATTACCTGAACCCATCGGGGGCGCTCATTCTGACCCCTTGACAGCTGCTACTAATCTTAAGCAAACCCTGTTGGATAACTTAGACGAACTCAACCGTTTAACTCCTACAGAACGCCGTCAACTCCGCTATGAAAAATTCCGCAAAATTGGTGTCTTTACCGAACTTGCTCACTAAAAATAATAGCTACAACTGATTAGCAGATCAACAGTGCTATAATTGCCTATGGAAGCTTAAAGATTCTTAACAATCTGAGCAGCTATAGGCATTTGTGTTGTGTGTTCAGTAAACAAACCCAATCAGATTGGGTGGTTTGCAGAATTTTCAGTAATCAGCCTTGAGTTTAGAACCTGATTTTCCAGGTCGATATTTCTCGTCCTGATTCGTAAAGTTAATAACTAGTTGGTGATTTGCTAACTATTACTAACTTAGGCTATACTTTGCCTATGGCATATATACCACTCAGAAAAGCGGTCGAATTTCTGGGATTGCATCCAAACACTTTGAGGAGATATGCAGATGAAGGAAAAATCAAAAGCATTAAAAACCCAGCAGGGCAAAGATTGTACGATGTTGAGTCCTACGTCAATGGCAGTTCAGATCGAGCTACCATTATTTGTTACTGCCGAGTTAGATCCACAAAGCAGCGGGATGATCTTGACAGACAAATCGCCTATATGCAATCCCTCTACCCAGAAGCCGAAATCATCAAAGACATCGGCTCAGGGCTTAACTTCAAAAGAAAAGGACTGCAATCCTTACTGGACAGACTTTTGCGGGGAGATAAGTTCACACTTGTTATTGTCTGTCGTGACAGACTCGCAAGATTTGGATTTGAACTTGTACAGTACATGGTCGAACAAAACGGTGGACAAATCGTGGTTCTCGACGCAACTGTACACTGTCCGCAATCAGAGCTTACCCAGGATTTACTCTCAATCTTGCACGTCTTTTCATGCAGAATGCACGGACTTAGAAAATACTCTAAAAAAATCAAAGAAGATTTATCTAGCTCTGACACCTGCACAGAAAGCGATCATTAAACAATGGTTTAGTGTTTCCAGATTTGTTTACAATACAACTATCAAGTTGTTGCAAGGTGGTAAAACAAAAGCAAATTGGAGAGCCGTTAAAACAGAGATTTTGAATAATTTACCTGACTGGTGTAAAAGTGTTCCTTATCAAATAAAATCAATAGCAATTAAGGATGCTTGTAAATCAGTAAGTAATGCCAAAAAGAAATATTGGCTGCAACTCGACTAAGAGGAAAAATCAAAAATCTTGGATCTGAGTTGCATAAAAAGATTCCTAAGTTTTTGGTCTCTAACTTTGATGTAATTCTATTGTCAACTTTTGAACCATCTCAAATGTCAAAAAAGGGAAAGCGAAGAATTAAGTCAAAATCAGTCCGGCAAATGCTAACTTTATCTCATTGATTTTTAGATTTATTTAATTTATGGGTAGCTGTTGGCTTACAGCACTGCCAAAAAAATTGGAGATACCATGAGTGTTGAGCAGAAACGACGCGCCTTAATTACTGGTGCGAGCAGTGGAATTGGGAAAGCAACGGCTTTAGCCTTTGCCAAGGCGGGAATAGATGTCGCCTTAGTTAGCCGTTCTGAGGAGAAGCTGGAGGGGGTAGCAGCAGCAGCAAAAGAAATAGGAGTGGAAGCACAAGCCTTCACTTTTGATCTAAGTTGTGTTTCCCAAGTACAAACCAAAATTCAAGCGATCACCCATGAGTTTGGCGACATAGATATTCTGGTCAACAATGCTGGTATGGGATATACAGGCAACTTAAGCGAAACTCCCTTAGAAGAATGGCAGCAAGTAATTAACTTAAATCTCACCAGTGTCTTTCAGTGCATGATGGGAATTTTGCCAGGAATGAGGCAGCGAGGTACTGGCACAATTATCAACATTGCCTCTATTGCTGCCAAACAAGCTTTTGCCAGTTGGGGAGCATACTGTGTTAGTAAAGCTGGTTTACTAGCTCTTTCTCAAACCCTAGCCCAAGAGGAACGAACCCACGGCATTCGTGTAACTGCAATTTGTCCAGGTTCTGTTAATACTGAAATTTGGGACACGGAAACAGTTAACGCTAACTTTGACCGTGCCAAAATGTTAACTCCAGAAATTGTAGCTCAGACAATTCTGTACACTGCTTTATTACCACAGGAAGCAGTCATTGAAGAATTGATACTAATGTCTAATGCCGGTGTTCTCTAATTAGCAATTGAGTCATTTATTTTTTTCATGACCAATTACCAATTACCAATTACAAATTACAAATTACCAAGACTTATACCATGACTATCGCTAGTTCCAACGGTTCCAACCGCTCACAATCTCCTCTGATTCCTGACCTATCACAAGCCATCAATCCCAGACCAGACCGTAATACTCATGATGGCAGACAACCAAACTTTCATCCACCCACAGAGGAGAGTATGGAGCAAATGATGGAAGCCGTGCGGACCATGCTCATCGGTGTTGGAGAAGACCCAGAACGGGAAGGGCTACTCAAAACACCCAAGCGCGTAGCTGAGGCAATGAAATTTCTCACCAGTGGCTATAATCAATCCTTAGAAGAACTGGTAAATGGTGCCATCTTTGATGAAGGCCATGAAGAAATGGTGCTAGTTCGAGATATTAGTTTCTTTAGTCTCTGTGAACATCATATGCTGCCATTTATGGGTAGAGCGCACGTTGCTTATATCCCTAATCAAAAAGTTGTCGGTTTAAGTAAGCTGGCGCGAATTGTAGAAATGTATTCTCGTCGTTTGCAAGTCCAAGAAAGACTGACTCGACAAATTGCTGAAGCAGTACAGACTATTCTCGAACCTAAAGGTGTGGCTGTTGTCATGGAAGCCAGCCATATGTGTATGGTGATGCGCGGTGTACAAAAACCTGGTTCTTGGACAGTTACCAGTTCTATGGTGGGTGTTTTCCAAGATGAGCAAAAAACCCGTGAAGAGTTCTTGAATTTGATTCGTCATCAACCAGCATTCTTTTAAGAACTAGAGATTTTTACGTAAGTATTCAGCTATAGCAATCGTTCATACCCAGATCCCCGACTTCTGATATAAATTTATCATTTATGGACACAATAAATAAAAGAAGTCGGGGATCTTATCGCCTTACCTGAATTCTGACATTTTTACAACTATCGCTCATCCTCAAAATACAGCAGAAGGTGAGCGATTTTTCTGCTTTGTTAATAGTTGAGGCTAGAATTAATCAATAATCTAAAATCTAAACAAATCACATTTATAGCTAATACACCCCACTAGCTTGGTGAAACATACTTGCTTTAACTGAGTAACTGTATTATAACCTACATTCCGCCGCTTAATAAAAATATAAAATTTGCTAATTCATGAAAATAGATCCAGAAGCAATCGCTCATCGCTTTAACCAATCCTTGACCTTTGACGGCATTATTGCCAAAGTCTCTTTTAAAAATGATTGTCTCAAAATAGCCCTGGAGTCAGTAGCAGTTACAAAAAAAGATCAACTGTTACCAATTATCATGAGAGAAATAGCCCATTTCAAATTAACATCTATTAAAACTGTAAAAATTTACGGAAAACAAATCAAAACTTTTGATCCAAATTGGTATCATAATTTTGATTTATCTCCACAAAATAACTATGATTATTCTCAATCAAACAAATCTGGAAATTACAGCAATACATCTAATTATGATGTAAAAATTTCCAAAAAGAAAGTATCTCAAGCTGAATTTAAACAGGCATTAAGAAAATGCTCAAAAATGGCTAACCCTGCTTATAAAATTAGTATTAGATATGCAAAAAAAATAGAAATAGTAATTAAAAATCTTAATAATAATATTCAAGTTATGAGCCAGGAAATTTTGAAAGCTAAAGGTTCTGAAGAGTTCCAATTTGCTACTAAATTAAAACAAATACAGTCAGACATTAAAACATTATCTGAAGATAGTTTAGAAGACTTGGTTATTTCTTTAGATAAGAAAAGAAAACATCTCAAAAATTTTACAGTTTCATTATTTGGCAGAACTAAAGCTGGTAAAAGTACCTTACGAGAAACACTAACTCGCGGTAATGGTAACACAATTGGTAAAGGTTCACAACGCACAACCAGAGATGTAAAAGAATATTTTTGGCAAGGTTTACGGTTACTTGATACACCTGGAATTGAGGCTTATCAAGGTAATGATGATACAAATAAAGCCAATGATATTATTGATCAATCTGATATCGTTTTATTTTTAAGTAGTGATGATTCAGTGCAACCTGGTGAATTTCAAGCAATGGCACAATTGCAACAAATTAATAAATACTTTGCTGTAATTCTCAATGTTAAACATGATATTTCCAATGATTTAGAAGATTTACAGATGTTTATTGATATTCCAGAAATCGTATTTGATGAAGATAGGGTATCACAACATAAACATCATATTAAAAATCATATTCAACAATATTTGAATTTGCCTAATGTAGATATAGTCCCTATTCATGCTCAAGCTGGATTTTTAAGTACCAAATCAGAATATCAAGAGTATAGTAATCAATTGTGGGAGTTGAGTAAAATAGAAGAATTATATTCTTTAATTTCAGATCAAATTTATACTAATGGTCAAAATCTGCGCTTATCAACGTTCGCTGATAGCTTGGAATATTTTCTAGATTTAATTAATCAAAAATTAGCTGCTGCCAAATCGCAGTTATCTGTTCAGTTAAACTTTATGAAACAGAAACAAAGAGAAATAGAAAAGATATTCACAGAAGTGAAAAAAGACGGTAATCTGAAAATTAAATTTGAATGTGAGTCCTTGTATAATCCCATAGAAAATCAGATAGGTAATTTTGTTGATAGATATCCAGATATGGATATCAATGGAAGACAGAGAGAATGGAAGAGAATAGTTAATGAAAAAAATATTGAGGAAACAATAAAATCTTACATAGAGGAAATATTTTCAGATTTAAGGGGAAAACTCCAGGAATTTGAACAGGAATATGAATATGATATTAAAAATATTCAGATTGATATGGAAATTAACTTTAGCAACATTAATCAGGACGATACAGGAAAGTTTATAAAATGGGCTGGTGTAGCTGTTGGTGCTGTTGGCGCAGCGGCTTTTGTAGCAGCAAATTGGTGGAATCCAGGAGGGTGGGTGGTTACAGCAGGGTTAGTAACTACTGTTGCTAGTATAGGTACGAGTGTTGCTGGTGATTGGAAAAAAGCAGATGATGATAAAAATTATCACAAGGATATTGAAAAAGAAAAATCTTCACTAAAAAAACAGGTAAAACAAAAAAGAGAGGTAACGATAAAAGCCTATCAAGATTCATTTATGAAAAATATAATTCAATGTGAATATCAATTAGTTCTTCAAATGAAAATATATATTCAGCGATTATCAGAAATAGTTCAAAAATTAGATGATAGTTGTCATGAATTGGCAAAAATCAATCACCAAATGAAAGAAGATTTTGATAATTTAAAATAATTACACCAGGAGAATAAATAAATGTCAAATTTTCAATTTAATGCTAAATCCCATAAAGTTAATCAACTTTGCCAAGAAACAATAAATATTTTAGAAAATCGGAGAGAAGATGAAATTAAAAAATTAGTGGATGATTTTCAAAACTTATGGCAAGAATATCAACAGCAGAAAAAACTATCTATTGCTTTTATTGGACAGTACAATGCTGGTAAATCTACTTTAATTAAATCCTTAACTGGAAATGAAACAGTTAAAATTAGTGCGGAAATTTGTACTGATAAAGTTACAGAGTATGCTTGGCAAGATGTATTACTATTAGATACACCAGGAATTTATGCAGGGAATACAGAACATGATGATATTACGCTAGAAAGAATTTCTAAATGTGATTTACTTGTCTTTGTCGTTCCCAATGAACTATTTAATCCCCAAGGTGCAGGATTTTTCCAAACAGTAGCTAAAGGAATGCAAAGAGTTGGACAAATGGTGTTAGTAGTTAACAAAATGAGTCGTGAATCAGGAAGTCCTGAAGATTTACTATCAACTATTACACAAATTATAGAACCATATCATTCTCAAGATTTTTACACCTGTTTTATTGATGCTGATTCTTATCTCAAATCTCAAAATCCTAAATATATAAAATATCAGCAGTCTTTACAATTTAAATCTAATTTTAATGATTTTCTAGATTCTCTACAAAAGCTAATTAAACAAAATGAACTTTCCGCAAGGTTAGTTACTCCTTTACATCGTGCTGTTGATACGCTGGAAAAAGCACTAAATTTTTTAAGTACAGGTGATAAAATAATCCGTGATAGTTCAGAAATATGGCGACGTAAAAAAGGGATAATACAAGCATCTCAAACTATAGCTAGAAATGCTTATTGTGCTGTGTTAGCTAAATTTCAACATGAAATTATCATGCTTGCTGAAAGGATAGCTAGTAAAATTGATGGACATCATAATGAAGAAGAAATTACCACAGAATTAAATCAAGTTAACAAAGAAATTTCTACCTTATCAGAAAAAACTCTCGCAAGTATTCAATCCAGGTTAAAAACTGAATTAAAAACACTTCAATCAAAATTGGAAGAACTAGAAAATTCCTCATTAGGTCAAATTTTAGTAGAAGAATTTGCAATAGATTTAGTTGATGGAAAGATAGTAAATAATCCTAATAATCCTCATAAAACTAACGGAATTTCTCGCAATCTACTTGCACAACATGGGGGAAAATTTTTAAAAGAAATGGGTACTTTTGCCTTAAAACTAGATAGAGATTTAGTTTTTAATATAGGAAAATTTATCGGACTTAAATTTAAACCTTGGAGTGCTGTAAATGGAGCTAAATTTATTCAAGGTTTGAGTCCATTTATTGCCGCAGGTGGTGTAGTATTGGATGTAGTTATGACAGCTAACGAAGAACAAGAATATCAAGAAAATCAGCTTCAGCTACGTGAAGCTAGAACACAAGTAAGAGAAGAGTTCAGAAAACTGGCTGAAGAAATGCGAAAAGAGTATGAGTCTAATATTGAAGAAGCTTTAATTTTATACGATGATGAATTAAATGATATTGAAGCTAAACAGCAAGATTTGAGAAATTTTCAGCACTCTAAACATGAGATATTAACTCAAATTGAGAATAAACGTCAGGAGATAAAGCAAGAAATTAAACAATTAGTCAATTAGTAAATCTGACATACATCCTGTAAATCCTGCGAAAATGCAGTAGTTCTGATATCATCATTACCAATGAACATTCTGTAAATCCTGAATCAGATAAATACAGAATTTAACCTTGCAAACAACAATGCAACTCTATCCAAATCTTTATCACCTGGTGAAAGTTCCACACCACTGGATAAATCAATACCATCGGGATGAATTTGACTAAGAGCAGTCAAAATATTATCTGGTGTGAGTCCTCCCGCTAAAAACCAAGGACGATTAGGACTAAATGCTTGTAACATTTGCCAATCTAAAGTTTGCCCTGTTCCCCCTAATTGTTGAGGATGATAGGCATCAAGTAGTAAAGTATTTACATAATCAATATAGTTAGCTGTAGTTTCTAACTGTTGTAAATTTCTAACTCGCAAAGCTTTAATAATTTCTACTTGGGGTAAAGACTGACGCAATTGGTAACAAAATTCCGGTGATTCATCTCCGTGTAACTGTACACCAGTTAAATTAGTTGCCATTACTATTTCACTAATTTGTAAAATGCTACTGTTGGCAAAAACGCCAATTGTATCAATATTTTCTGGTAGTGATGCGACTGCTGCCTGAATTTGCTCTATAGTAACGTAGCGTGGCGAAGTAGGTACACAAATAAATCCCAGTGCTGTTGCACCGAGCGAAACAATCGCTAGAGACTGCTGTGGTTGAGTGAGTCCGCAAATTTTAACCCGCATAGAAGTCTAAAAAATTAAAAATAATCACAAAAATACATTAAGTTAGACTAAAAACGTTTGCTTTGTCCTACGTAATTTTATAATCTTGTAGGTTTAGATTCATTTTTTCATTGTAGGAGAATACATCTTGATATCATCTATCTTACTAGCAGCCGCTGCAACCGTTCCCGCAACACCTGAGTGGAGTCCTACAGTGGGAATAATTATTAGTGCCAGCAGTTTAGTGGCACTTTTACTGAGTTTAGCAAGTAAAGCTCCCAAGGTTGGACCACAAATGCCTGTACTTCCCATCACTGTCCCTGCGTTTATCGGTGCAATGGCTTTTGGTCATGTGATTGGTATTGGTATTGTTTTAGGATTGACAAACATCGGTCGTTTATAAATTCAATTTAATACTCTCTTACCACAGAGAGTAAAAATTTAGCGGTAAGTAAAAATCAAATTACTTACCGCTTTTTTTATACCTGGGGACAAGGAAAAGGCAGGGGAGCAGGAAGCAGGAGGAGATAACAACTCTGAATCAATAAGTAGGTAGGCGTTAAAATTTATCGTTATGGCAAGGCAGGGGAGCAGGGGGCAGGGAGCAGGGGGAAAGAGGGTTTCAGGCATATTTACTTTTCT
>RDYJ01000077.1 GCA_004293145.1 Nostocales cyanobacterium
ATTATGTCAGATTTTTGCACAAAATGAGAACGGCGAATTACCAGAAACTAAAGCTCAATTTTATGAACTTTTTACTCGTTATTTTTATGAATGGAAACCAGAGTTAGTTCCTGATTTAATCACATCTTATGAACTAAGAGAAAAGTTATTTAATTTAGCTTGTGAGGTTGGTTGCTTAAATCAGGTAGATAGAGATGCTGTAAATGATGAAGATGTTTATGCTTTCTTTCATCCTAATTTTCAGGAATATTTTGCAGCTTTAGCGATTGATGATTGGCATTATTTTTTAAATCATGTTTCTGATAATCCAGATGAGGGAGTTTATCGGGTTTTTGAGGCTAAATGGAAGGAAGTAATGTTAATGTGGATTGGAAGAAAAGATATATTATCTAACATGAAAAATGAGTTTATGTTAGAAATGTCACACTTTAAAGATGGGTGCAACAATATTTTTAAATATGGTTTATTACCTATTGCTACTAAATGTTTATGGGAATTTCCAGCTTGCAGTCTAAATACTATTACCTGGGAGGATGAAGAGGGATATTCTACACAATTTTATGATATATGGGAATATTACTGTTTGGTTAATCCTTCCGATTTTTGGAGAAACGAAATAGAAGAAATTCGATGTTCTCTGATTAGAAAATTAGGTACTTGGATGCACTATCGTGAATGGTATGATTCTTTTTTGGCTCAGTTTCTATTTCAAGTTAACGAGTATGAAAAAAATAAAGAAATCATAGTTCAGTTAGAAATGATTTTTCAAGAAGAAATTACTTGGATAAATAGTTCAAGTCAAATTTCAGAAATGGTAAATATTTTAATTCCTAATCAGTGTCATCAGTTTATTAAAGGCGCAATTGTAAATAGATTGATTCAGATATGCTCTGAAGATAAAAAAAATATTTTTCATGTTACTAGAGTAACAAATTATAATTTAAATCATGATGTTTTAGAAGCATTACTTTGTATTTATCAGCATAGTGATTACTATGACTTAGAAATGGTTAAGATGTGCATTCAGATACTTTATGGAAGTAATAACAAAACTACTCTTGTAGCTGCTTTAGAATATTTATATTATGTAAGTAATAATGAACTACCAGAGTTTAACCTAATTAGAGAAATAGTTTTAGGTTTAAATGAAAAATACTTAACTTTTTTAAAATCTAGAAAATATATGATTCGTTATTGGTATTGTTACTCAATCCTATTAAATTGTTCCAAAAACATGACCTATCCCGAATTTTACAATGCTTGGCACGGTAACTCACCCACAATTCAAAACCTAGAAAAACAATTTACAGATACCCATTCCCTCCTCACCCAACTCCAACCCACAAACAAAACATATCCCCTGACTCTGAACCTAAAAACCCTGCAAAACGAAACAGACATCATAGAAATATCTCAAGAAATTTGCAACCAAATTTACCTCACAGCATTTACCGAACCTGAAGAAATTCCTACAGTAAACAACGCACCTCAATTAAAACGCATCCTTCCCCAAATCAAAAAACATCTAAAAACTGAAAACATAGCCTTAATTATCAACAACTGCGAACCAAACCAGACTATCATCAACTTCTGTAATAAACTCACAGATGTATTACATATCGCCTTCATCACAGAACAACCATTAAACCCACCATTAAGAGGTTTTCCCCAGCAACGAAACTTACTCAATGCTATTCAAAATTGGATGAATGAGATAGAATAAAAAGTTGATCGAGATCCCCCCTAACCCCCCTTAATAAGGGGGGAAATAGAGTCAAAATACCCCTTTTTCATGGGTAAACTAGAGTCAAAATACCCCTTTTTCATGGGTGAAATAGAGTCAAAGTCCCCCTTTTTAAGTGATAAACTAGAGTCAAAGTCCCCCTTTTTAAGGGGGATTTAGGGGGATCTAAAAATCCTGACAACAACACAAAAAAATGCAAATTACCCAAAGTCTCCACACCGCCATCCTCATCACCAACTTAGAACACTCAGAACACTTTTATGGCACAATATTAGGACTAGCAAAAATTGACCGCACCCTTAAATATCCCGGTGCATGGTATCAACTCGGTAACTATCAAATACACTTAATAGTATCCTCATCCGTTCCCACCGAAAACCAAAACGAAAAATGGGGACGTAACCCCCACATTGCTTTTTCAGTTGTGGACTTAGAAGCAGCAAAAGCAGAATTACAAAATCAAAATTATCCCATTCAAGCAAGTGCTTCCGGTCGTCCTGCCATCTTCACAAAAGACCCCGATGGCAATATTATTGAACTCAGTCAGCAATAAAATCTGTCTGGAAATAGAGGCAAGAATTGAGATAGCATAGTTAACAAGATTGTTCATAACTTCTAACATAAAAAAATGACAGCCTTATTCACCAAAATTACCTGTACTGCTTTAACAACAGTCGCTCTCACCATAGCCACAGCTACAAATCTAAATTCACAAGTTGTAGCCCAAAATAGAGGCATTGCTACAGAAATGCTTAACGCACACAATAAATACCGCAAAGAAGTTGGTGTTCCTCCCCTAAAATGGTCTAATACCTTAGCGAATAATGCTCAAAAATGGGCGAATAACCTAGCTGCAAACGGCGGAAATTTGCAACATAGTCAAAATACTGGCGAAGGTGAAAACCTCTGGGGTGGTACTGCGGGCGCTTATAGTTATACAAAAATGGTTGATAGTTGGGGTCAAGAAAAGAAATATTTTGTGAATGGGACTTTTCCTAAGGTCAGTTCTACTGGTAACTGGTATGATGTTGGTCATTATACTCAAATGATTTGGCGTAATACTACTACTGTGGGTTGTGGTGTTGCCCGTGGTAGTGGTAAAGATATTTTAGTTTGTCGTTATAGTCCTCCAGGAAACTATCAAGGACAAAAAGTGTATTAATTGAGTAGATGAAAATCATTGCTTACAGTTACACAGACCCGCTGTTAGAAACATCTCCCGATCAAAATAGTTGGGGTTGGGAGATTGATCAAGTTTATCAAGATTTGGGAGAAAGATCACAATTACAACAATTACTAATTGACTGTAAAACCGAACCTGCAAATTATTTACTAATTCGTCGTTTAGAAGAATTGGGAGATACCTTAGAACAGGTGAGTAATTATCTCAATGAACTCGAAGCAATGGGAGTAATGGTAATTGCTACTGAACAAAAATATACCTCTGAATCTGCCAAATTTCGCGTCGAGTTATTAAGTTTACTCCAAGAAATTCAACGTCAACAACGCAGTCGCAGTATCCGTCAAGGACACGCCAGAAATCGTCTGGAAGCCTCACCACCACCAGGTAAAGTCCCTTATGGCTACCGCAGAACCAAAGGTAAATATACAATTGACCGCAGTATTTCACCTATAGTTAAAGATTTTTTTGATAACTTTTTACTTTATGGTTCTCTACGCGGTTCTGTTCGTTATTTACTGAAAAAATATAATAAAAAAATCTCTGTCACCACTGGAAGACGTTGGTTAACAAATCCCGTGTATCGTGGTGATACCGCTTATCAAAATGGAGAAATTATTTCTGATACCCATCTGGGGATAATTTCTAGGGAAGAAGCAGCGCAAGTTGACAGACTTCTACGCCGCAATAGTCGTTTACCATCTCGTACTGCTAGTGCGCCTCATTCTTTAGCTGGTTTAGTCGTTTGTGGCCAGTGTCAGTCGCGGATGATAGTCACTCGTGTAACTCAGCGTTACGAAAATAAGGAGTATTTATATTTACGTGCTACAGGTTGTCCCCAAAGTCCTAAATGTCGTGCTATTCGTTACCAAGAAGTTTTAGAAAAGACAATTGAAATTGTTTGTCGAGATTTACCTTTAGCAGTAGCAGGAATGAATTTTCCCCAATTGGATGCAATTAAAAATAGTTTAAATGATGCCATATCTCGTCAACAAGAAATTCTCCAACAATTACCTGCGTTGATAGAAACTGGAGTTTTGGATGTAGAAACAGCTAAAATCAGGGCTTATAAACTTCGCACAGAAATTTCTCAATTCCAAGCCAAGTTAGCTATTCTCCCCCCTGTGAACTTGCGTTCTGTTGCTGAAGCTGTTTCTATTCCCCAATTTTGGTTAGATTTATCAGAAGTGGAACGACGATTTTATTTACGAGAATTTATTCTTAAAATAGATATAATTCGTCAAGATCAAGATTGGAATTTAGAGGTTATTTTCATTTTTTAATTTGTCAATAGTTCAGGCTTAATTGAAATAAAAATTATCTCACCCAGTCCCGTAACATCGATTAATCATTTTGATTTCTATCTGATTTGGGTGATTTACCAGCATTCCTAACATTCATGACTTTACTGAGTAAATCAAACCAAAAAGGCGCTCCCATCGCAATAGCAAAACCGCTAATCATCCAACCAGAAACCATAATTAATAAACTGACAATAGGTATACCTTTGATATTAATTTTACTCTGTCTCAGTTGTTCTTCTCTGTTATCTTTTGTCCAACCAATTGGTAAATCAATATCTTCTAATATCTCCTTAGTATTGATATCAATAACATTGGAAGAAGTAGATTGTTTGTCTATTGTTTGTTCGACTTTATAAATAATTGCTTCCCGTAAAACCGTATCTTTTGATAACCGATCCATGATATGAAATGTATCAGCATTAGCGCCAAAAGCTAAAACAATACCTATCAAAATCGCAACTCCTTTAGAATTTCGTTTGTAAACACCACCTGCTCGCTGCATAGAACTATCAAAACATTCTTCAATTTCATTCTGTAAAATTTTAATCCCTTCCTCTGTGTTTTTAGCTCTATATTGCGCTCGTTTGGCTATACTAGCAATATTCTTTTTCATCCCAGATGGTAAGGTATCTAATAATTCTTTAATGGTATTATAGGTTGGACTATCTTTGTCTGTTAAGGTTGTTTTGATTTCATCATAAGCGGTTTTACTGGTATTCAGTAATTGAACAATTTCATAAATATTTGGTTTTAACCTCCCTAAAATTATGGCTTCTTCAACACTTGGAAAAATGTGTTCATAGAAAGCTTTTAACCGCTTCCAAGTTTCTGTGAGAATTTTATTCTCATCTTCTATATTTGCTTGAAAATTGTCTATATATTTATCTAAGCTATCCTTCATCCGATTGACACTGGTATCTATATCAAATTTATTTTCTTTGAAATCAGTAACAATTGTTGTATATTCTGACTTAAGATGATCAAAATCTTCTTTGATATCCTTGGTAATATAACTTGATAACTCGGTGTTTTTGATTTGTCTTAGTGATCTAGTGAGAATTGTTTCAATTTCTTGCAACCGTTGGGTTTTGAATTTTTCTAACCTTACTTCTGTTAAGCTATGAATAATTTTTGGTATTTGTGCTTCTTCTAGCATAGTTGTAGCAAAAGTAGCAGCAGAAATATAAGAAGGTCCACTTTTTTCTCCGCCGAAAGTTTTATGATCTTTGGAAGATTTATCTATTGATTTTCGCATCGGCCGAGTTATGTCAGCTATGATCCAAGTTGCTTTTCTTGGTAAAGTCGATAAAAAGCCTTTGGCTTCTTGGTTCATACTTTTAATTAAAGGATTACTATAAATCTTATTCACCATTGCTGCTACTTCTGTTTTTTCCGCTGCATCCAAATTTCCAGACAAAAAAACTTCAATTGATTTCCTCAAGTGGACAGCACGCCATTGTAGAACTGTAGCAATTAGTTCTTGAATTTCTGATGCTAACAAACTTAAAATGAGATAAATAAATATTAAACCCAACGCGACATCTAAAATTAAAGGTAGACGCATTGACAGACTCCTTCAGGGTAATTGACCAAGTTAGCTTTGTATTCTTTATATCATTTAACTTGGACAATGCTTGTTAAATTGTTTTAAAAATAACTAAGAAAAATTTTGTTGAAAAAATTATCATTATTCAGAGCAAACTGAGCTAATTTTGAATCTAGCCATTGCTTGTGAAAATAGTTTGTGAAGGTATGGCAACATTGGAGATTCACTTTGTTCTCTATGTAATCAAACCAGCGAGTAAAATGATCAGCCTAGAATATGCAAGAAGGAAGCTATATTTGGACTCATCTCGAAAAACAGCATCGCACAGTTGACAAATGGATTGATGGTATCTGGCTGATAGTATTGTTATTGGCGGCAATATTACTGTTTAGCCTCAATCTTGGTGGACTGCCACTAAAAGACTGGGATGAAGGAACTGTGGCGCAGGTGGCTAGAGAAATTTGGCGTAGTCCAGATGCTTCTATGCGCTGGCTTTACCCCACCTTGGGAGGTGAGCCATACTATAGCAAGCCACCCCTCATGCACTGGCTAATTGCTTGGGCTTATTCTCTGGGTGGTGTAAATGAATGGACAACTCGCCTACCTGGGGCAATTTTTACAGCCCTTTCTGTACCTTTACTTTATTGCATTGGCAGAGAAATCTTTCGCTTACGCTGGGCTGCGGTTTATAGTTCCTTGATTTATCTGACAATGCTACCAGTAGTGCGTCATGGCAGATTAGCAATGCTAGATGGCGTAGTGGTAAGTTTGTTGATGATAATGATGTTGTGTGTGTTGCGATCGCGCCGAGATTTGCGTTATTGTCTTGGGGTCGGAATCAGTTTTGGACTGATTTGCCTGACTAAAGGTATGGTAGGCATTTTCATCGGTGCCATTGCGATAGTTTTTTTGTTTTGGGATACACCAAGATTACTAACCAGTTATTATCTGTGGATAGGAATCTTCATTGGCATTCTTCCTGTTTTTGGTTGGTATACCGCCCAACTACTGCGATATGGTTATCCTTTCTCCCAAATTGATTTAAGCGATCAACCCTTAAATCAGATTGCTGTTACCGCTAATGGTCTACCTAAACCACCTTGGTATTACCTCCTAGAAATTATCAAGTGGACATGGCCTTGGCTAGTATTTTTGCCCCAAACCGTGCGCTTCACTTGGGAAAATCGGAATCTTAGCTGGGCGAAACTGATTATAGTTTGGAGTGGTGTTTATTTACTACTGATTTCTTTAGTTAGCATCAAATTACCTTGGTACATCTTCCCCATTTATCCTAGCCTTGCTTTAGGCTTGGGTTTCCATTTAACACAGGTTGAGAATTTGCGTTTATTCTCGTCCTATCCCCGTGCTTGGGTAAGTAGTTTTGCGATTTTAGCTGTGTTAGCTTCTGCGGGTAGTATTTATTTTAGTTGGGGGAGTGCAGGTAGTACAGATTTACAGATGATTTTGGCCGCAGTAGCCATGACTATGACTTTAACAGCTATTTTGGTAGAACGAGGTGATGGGCAATTTTTGCAGATTTTGGTGTGGGGAAGTTATATTTCTCTGCTGTTATTGATGAAATCCAACTATTGGGTCTGGGAACCAGGAGAAGCTTATCCAGTCAAACCGGTGGCAGCCATGATAACACGTGCTAATCCCACAGTTCGGCAAATCTACACATCTTTTCCCTACCCTCGTTCATCCTTGAATTTTTACAGCGATCGCCTGATTATTCCTGCTTCTTTTGGCGATTTGCAATATTATTGGCAGTATAATGGGCAACCCTATTTTCTGGTAAATGCTTCTGCTTTAGAAACCCTCAAACTCCAATCTATCAAAGTAGTTGATCAAGCCGCTGGTTGGCAATTAATTACAAAAGATGCCAATTGATTGTAGTTAAATAGTGATGAGTGTTGAGTCTTGCTCATCCGATTTTGGATGTTAGATTTGGGGGATTGTTCCACGGATAAATCCGGGGGACTGTACCATCAAGGAATTATTGGTCAGTCAATCTAAAATCCAAAATCCAAGATTGATTAACTCAACACTCATCATTAATACAGAATGTTACAGGTGTAATACAGCGATTTTCATCTCAGTGAGGTACACTCGTAGCGGGCTGTCCGGCCTACCCCACAAGGTTTTGAGCATTTATGGTTGTACCTCATATACCTGCAATCTGCTGTAACTTAAAGTAAATCTTCTTTCCCTGTTTCATTTAATTTCTCATTTCCTGGAAGCAGTTGCGGGTGATTGCTTGTGCTTTCCTGGGTAATAGCAATTGTCGTTAATAGAATTGCACCGCCTATAGCTAAAGCTAGTAAAGGGAGTTTAAGAAGAACTAAGTCTCTTACTATCCTAGCTAGGGGTCGGCTTTGACGACGTAAAGACGAAGCAATGACAAGTTGTTTCCAAGTAAATGGATCACGGACGTAATGACCACTTTTACAAACTACCAGTTTTTCCTGACAGTATGGACAAGTAAATAAGCCGATATAAGTTTTAACAGGTTTTGTCCTGTTATTTCTTTGGCAAATCGGGCAAGTAACATAATTATTATCAAAGGTGTGTATATTCATCTAGCTCGTCCGCCTAGTCCATTTACTCGCTCTATAACAATAGGTATATTTACCAGTGAGAAGTGTGGCTTACGCCATGCTGTGTATCAGGATTCAGTCAACAGCGAACAGTAAACGGCTATAACTGATAACTTATCCATCACTTGTATCACTACCACTTAGAATTAAACTCATGCAACTTGGGTGAATTAGTAGCCTTGGCAAGATCATTTCCACATTAGTCATGCACCACACATAAATTTATTTTGCTACTTAACCACAGCAGCTATGCCGTAACACGAGTATAGCCAGATTTGGGGAAGGATAACTCTTACTGTTCCTTGAAACTATGTTCACCCTGCCCAAAGTTACCTTAGCACCCACTTATAACTACTAACTACTAATTCTCTCCCATTTCACCCTTCTCCTCCAAAAAATGTTGACGATTTGTCTGGTTTTATCAAAGGTTTGTAAATCAAGCTCAAAAAGCATACTTGTCTGGTTGCTAAATCATGCCTCACAATGAGAATTAACAGATAAAAAATTAAATTTTTTCTTACATTTACCCCGTCTTTCCATGACTCTCTTGCCTCCTACTCAACTGAGGAAGGTAACTCAACTAGCTGCCTTTCCTACATCTTCTGCTGGTTTAACTCATTTAATCAATCGTTTTCAACCATCACCGGAAACAGTAGTGCTGTTTTTAGCCGTACTAATTGGTGGTGGTACTGGTATGGGTGTAGTCACTTTTCACTATTTAATCCAGTTAATTCATGACCTGTTGCTGGAAAATTTCATGGGACAGATAGGAGTCTGGGGTGCTTGGACTTTGGCTTGTGTTCCTACCCTGGGCGGACTAATTGTGGGCTTAATGCGTTGGCGCACTCAAGATTTTGGACCGGGGCTTTCATCTCTGATTGCTGTCTCTCAGGGTAGAGAAGTTAAACAGCAATTACGACCTGTTAGCAAGATGATAGCTGCTGCTGTTTCTTTGGGTAGTGGAGCCTCCTTGGGTCCAGAGGGTCCGAGTGTGGAAATTGGTACTAATTTCGGGGTGTTGTTGTCGGATGTGCTGCAAGTTTCCCAAGAGAGACAACGGTTGCTTTTGGGTGCTGGTGCTGCTGCTGGTTTAGCAGCTGGGTTTAATGCTCCCATTGCGGGGGTATTTTTTGCGCTAGAGGTAGTGATGGGAGCTACATCTTTTGCTACTTCTGCGGTGAGTGTGGTGTTACTTGCAGCAGTAGTGGCGGCTTTAATTGCTCAAATTGGTTTGGGTTCTCAACCTGCTTTTGCTTTACCTGCTTACCAAGTCCGCAGTCCTTTAGAATTACCCCTGTATCTGGGCTTAGGTTTGGGTGCAAGTTTAGTGGCGCTGACTTATAAACAATCTATTCGTTTAGCTCAAGAGTTTTTTGCAGGACGGTTTAAAAAGTTTGAATTTTTCGCCAAAATTCCTCAACCTATGCAACCGATTCTGGGTGGTGCAATAGTTGGCGTAGTGGCTTTACAGTACCCGCAAATTTTGGGTATTGGTTATGGAACTGTACAAGCGATCCTGCAAGATCAGGAGTTTTCTTTGAACTTGTTACTTGTACTTATGGTCTTGAAAGTGTTAATTACTGCTGTTAGTTCTGGTAGTGGTTTTGTAGGGGGTTTGTTTGCACCAGCAATGTTTTTAGGTGCATCCTTTGGGTCTGCTTATGCTAAAGTTTTGGCCTTGATAGCACCTGGAATTAGTGAGTATATGGCTGCCCCTCCAGCTTATGCAATGGTGGGTATGGCTGCTGTGTTAGCAGGTAGTGTGAGAGCGCCGTTAACAGCTATTTTAATGTTGTTTGAATTAACCCGTGACTATCGAATTGTCTTACCTTTGATGGCGGCGGTGGGTTTAAGTGTCTGGTTAGTAGAACGGATTAAGCCGACTGTAAATTCTAATTCCAATCTTCAACAGATTGGTCTTTCGGAATTGAAGGATGAGCAGGTGGAAATAGTACAACAAATTTCTGTGGCCGATGCTATGCACTCCTATCCCAAAAAAATGCCCACAAATCTTGGAGTTTTAGAAGCGGCTATGGAAATGATCCGCGATCGCACTCCCAGTGCTTTGGTGATTGATGCCCATGAACAATTAGTAGGTATTCTTTCTCTAGACGATATTAACCGCACTCTTTCCCTTTGGGAAAATTATCACAATTCCCCCAGTGAAATACAGGCTAATTTTTCTAATCAAACAATCATAGATATTTGTACGACCGACATTCTCTACGCTTGGCAAGATGAACCTTTATCTGAAGCTTTAGACCGTATGACACTACGAGGTTTGCATCAGCTACCAGTGGTAGCAAGAAACAACCCCGACTGCATTTTAGGTTTGCTAGAAAAAGAGCAAATTGCTCTAACTTGCCATTTGGCAGCTACTCGCAAGGCTTTACAGCACTATTTACCAATTTTACCAACAACAGATATAGTTATTGGCCATTAGTTACTGGTCATTGGTCGTTGGTGAGTACAAAAAAGCAATAACTAAAAGTACGGGTTTAGCAATGCTAAACCCCTACAATTGGCAACTACAGACGTTCCAGTGGAACGTCTTCATAACTGACATTTGATTAAGCTGTAGCTTCTACTTCAACATCATCTTCTCTGTCTTCTGGGTCCACTTGCCGGAGTCGAATATGCTTTTTCCCTAAAGTAATGAGAAATTCATCTCCTGGTTTAAGATTCATCTGTTTTGTATAAGCTGAACCTATGAGCAAGTTGTTATTCGACTGCACACTAATTCTATAGCTGGCACTGCGTCCACCACGACCGTTGGCGCTAGGTGTACTATCCAACTGAATGCCCTCGGCATCAATTAGGGCATTTAAGAATTTCATCATATTCACGCGCTCTATACCATTTTTGGTAACAGTATAGTAGCCACACTGTTTAGCTTTCTCTTCCTTGCTTTCGTTCTCTAGCTCCTTAACTTTTTTGAGCAGTTCATCACCAACAAGGGGGTCAATTTTTTTCTGTTTAGGCATCAACTTAGGTCGAAATTGAATGTTTGAAGTGGTTGAATCGATTTTATTTTAACTGATACTGAGCTAATAGGAACGGAATCCTTTATTTTTTATCTCAGCATAGCCAAGTATATTACACTTACAGAAAAAATTGTTGCACAATTACCAATCTTGTCAAGATTTTTTCTAAAAAAAATTCTGATAATGCTGATATCTATATATATAGTTTGTGAATTACTGGTAGACTGTATTTGTTTAAGTTTTTTAAAGTCCCGCAAAAAAGTCGTCTGCTCACCGAAGATGATCCTGAAGTCATTGGTCATGAGTGATTGGTGAGAATATTTATTTTCTTGTTGTCTGTTACCTATTCCCTATTCCCCATTCCCTGATAGATGAAGCTAACGACCAGAGGACATTATAGTGTTAAGGCATTACTAGATTTGAGTTTACAGCCAAAATATGGTCCTGTATCTGTCAGAGTAATTGCCAAGCGTCAGGATATTCCGGCTCCTTATTTAGAAAAGCTGCTCATAGAAATGCGTCACGCTGGGTTAGTAAAGTCAATTCGCGGCAGTATTGGTGGCTATCAATTAGCAAGAGAACCGGCAAAAATTTCTATAGGGCAAATTCTAGAAGCTGTTGGGGAAAATATGACTCACTTACCTTTGAACAGTCAACCACCTGTACAAGCAGAAGATTGGGTAACGTTTACCCTGTGGCAAAGACTTAACCAAAAACTGAAGGAAGCTTTATACAGTATTACTCTGGCAGACCTTTATTATGATGCCCGAAGTTGGCAAGCATCTCTAGGGGAAGAGGCAAGTTTTGTGGTTTAGTCAGATGACAGGTGACAGTTATCAGTCTATTCTCTATTCCTTATTCTCTATTCTGAATGACCAATAATATCTATATCTTAATTATTGCTGCTTTGTTAGATTACCTAATTGGTGATCCTTGGGGTTGGCCTCATCCAGTAAGAGTGATGGGATGGATAATTTCGGGCTTGAGTAAATTTTTTCAGAAACATTGCCAAAATTTTCTCGCACAACGTCTGGCTGGAATTGTACTTGCCATTATCCCTATAATAGGGAGTGGTTTGTCTAGCTGGTTAATAATTCAAATTAGCAGATGGTTACATCCATTGTTAGGAATTGCTGTAGAAAGCGTTCTTCTAGCTAGTTGTTTTGCTCTGCATAGTTTACGAAAAGCAGCTGTAGATGTTATCCAACCTTTAACAACAGGAAAATTAGAGGCAGCGCGACAGATTTTAAGTAATTATGTAGGTAGGGATACAGAAAATCTTTCAGAAGCAGAAGTCTTGCGAGCTGTTCTGGAAACGGTGACAGAAAATGCGACTGATGGGGTGATGGCTCCTCTGTTTTATGCAATTGTGGGTGCATTCATCCCCTTTGTCGGATTGGTTCCTTTGGCCATAGCATATAAAGCTAGTAGTACACTCGATTCAATGGTGGGTTATCGGGAAGCACCTTATACTTATATTGGTTGGTTTAGTGCTAGGTTGGAAGATGGTTTAACTTGGGTTCCTTGTCGGTTAACAGTGATGACTTTGGCGCTATTTTCAGGGAAACCTCTGGAGGTGTGGCGAATTTGTCGCCGGGATGCTGTTCAAGATCCTAGTCCTAATTCTGGTTGGAGTGAGTGCGCCTATGCTGCTGTTTTAGGTGTGCAGATGGGTGGAACAAATTGGTATGGTGGGGTTGCTAAACATAAACCACTTTTAGGAGATGCTATTGATGCTATTACGCCAACTTCGATTGATCAGGCTTTGCAATTAACTCGATATTCGTTTTTATTATGGTTAGGTATAGGACTATTTTTAATTCGTAATTCATCATAGTGCCTCCGGCTCCCGTTAGGGATACGTAATTCGTAATTATTTTTTCTCCCCATCTCCCCAATCCCCAGTCCCCAGTAATTATGTCTACCAAAGTAGTTGAAATTCTCTCATCGGAAGAACTGCGTCGCACTTTAACCCGTATTGCTTCTCAAATTATTGAAAGGACACGGGATTTATCACAATTGGTACTTCTGGGTATTCATACTAGAGGTGTGCCGTTAGCCAATTTATTGGCGCGTCAAATAGAGACTCTAGAAGGTATTAATGTAGCAGTTGGGGCATTAGATATTACATTCTATCGTGATGATTTAGATCAAATTGGCTTAAGAACTCCAGCAAAAACTGATATCCCTTTTGATTTGACGGGGAAAACGGTTGTTTTGGTGGATGATGTGATTTTTAAGGGTAGGACAATTCGTGCTGCTTTGAATGCGGTGAATGAATATGGTAGACCAGAGGTGATTCGTTTGGCTGTGTTAGTAGATAGGGGACATCGAGAGTTACCTATTCACCCAGATTTTGTGGGGAAAAAACTGCCTACTGCTAAGGAAGAAATTGTCAAGGTTTATTTACAAGATGAGGATGGACGAGATGCGGTGGAGTTAATTAGTAGTTAAATTAGGTGACAGGTGACAGTAAAGAGTGAACAGCGATCACAGATAACTTTTAATTGATAACTGTATTAATGGTTTGCAATAGTTGGTTTGCTGTATAAGGTTTACACAAGAAAGCTTTGACACCCATGTTATAAGCTGCGTTGACTTTATCGCTGGGTGCTAGTCCGCTGACAGCGATAATTTTGACATTGGGATTAATTTTTTTGAGGGTACGGATGCTGGTGAGTCCATCCATTGATGGCATGACTATATCAGTTAATACTAGGGCTATTTGATCGCGATTTTCTACATATAAGGCGATCGCTTCAATGCCATCACGAGCAGTAATTACTTGATAATTATAGCTTTCTAGGGATGTTTTTGTAATGTCACAGATAGCAGATTCATCATCTACGACTAAGATCATTTCTCCATTACCTTGAGGTAAAGATATTTCCGGTTCTTCTAGAATTTCGGTTGCATCTTGTGCTGGTAAATAAACCTTAAATTGACTGCCTTTTTTTTCTTCGCTATAAACATTGATAAAACCACCATGACTTTTAACAATTCCTAAAACTGTGGAAAGACCTAAACCAGTGCCTTTCCCGAAGTCTTTAGTGGTAAAAAAGGGTTCAAATATCCGATCTATAATGTTTGATTTAATACCAGTTCCTGTATCATTAACGGTAATAATCACATAGGGTTTAACTTGAGCATCAATGTGCATTTGGGCATAATTATCATCAACTAAAAGATTTTCGGCAGTGATTTTTAAAGTACCACCATCGGGCATGGCATCACGGGCATTAACACATAAATTCATTAATACTTGATGTAGTTGAGTTGCATCACCAGATACAGTCCAAAGATTTTGAGTAATTTGGGTAATGACTTCAATGTTTTTAGGAAATGTTTCTTTAATAATTTGCTGAATTTCAATTAATAAGTGTTTTAATTGTAAAAGAGTGCGATCGCCATCTATTCCCCTAGCGAAAGATAATACTTGTTTAACTAAATTTGCCCCTCGTTTAGCATTGGCAATTAATATAGGTATGAGTCGTCGAGAGCGTTCATCTTTGATTTGAGTATCTAAGATTTGTGCTGTCATCAAAATTGGGGCGAGGACATTATTTAAATCGTGGGCAATACCACTAGCTAATGTGCCGATACTTTCTAATCTTTGGGCGCGTAAAAATTGCTGTTCTATTTCCTTTTTTTGAGTAATATCTGTGTTGACAAATAAAATAGATTGAGGCTTATTACCAAATGCAGGTACTAGAGTCCAACGACTCTCAACAATGATATCTTTACCACATTTAGTAATTTGCTCTAGTTCTCCTTCCCAAGAACTGTTTTTAATAAGTAGTTTGAATGCTTCTGATAATTGAGACAGTTTTTTCTGTGGACAGAGATGCTGAATTTTTTTTGTCAAAGCTTCTTCTGTACTCCAACCATAAAGACGTTCAGCAGCTTTGTTCCAAAATAAAATTTTATCATCTAAATCACCAACAAAAATAGCATCTGTAGCCACATCAAGTAAGGCTGCTTGTTGACGAATTTTTTGTTCTGTTTGTTTGCGCTCGATGGCATAGCGAATTGAACGTTCTAATAGAGGTGCGGTTAATTTACTTTTTTCTAAATAATCTACTGCTCCAGTTTTCATGGCTTCTAGGTCTATTTCTCGATCACCTTGACCTGTGAGTAAGATAAAAGGACAATTACAACCTTTGTCAATTGCTTCTCCTAACAATTCTAAACCATTATGTACTCCTAAACGATAGTCTATTAGATATATATCATGTTGGTGCTGATCGATGGTTTCCCTAGCTAATTGATAATTATTTACCCATTGTAATTCACAACCAGTCACTTGAAATTCACTGAACCAATCACGAGTTAAGATATAATCATCTTCATCATCATCAACTAACAAAACTTTAATTGGTCTGTCATTCATGATTGCCTATTACTGTTTATATGGGCAGTTCTACAATTTCAAACCAGTATTTTCCTATGGTCGCCATTACTTTGACTAAGGATGTGAAATTTCCTGGTTTAATAATAAAGGAGTTTGCTCCCAAATCGTATGTATTATATATATCTGTCTCATCATGAGAACTTGTCAATACTATAACGGGAATTCGCTGGAATTGCGGATGGTTTTTAATTTCTTTAAGTACCTCTAGTCCGTGTTTTTTAGGCATATTTAAATCTAGTAGAATTAAGCCGGGACGGGGTGCTTTGCTGGTATCAGTATACAACCCACGATGAGACAAATAATCCATTAATTCCTCACCATCTCTAACTAGATGTAGTGTGATGGGTAATTGACTTTCTACTAAGGCATCATGAACTAATAACCTATCATCGTCGTCATCATCAGCCATTAAAATGGTGACGGTTGGTTGCCGATCCTTCACTTTACGTTATCTCCTTTATACTAGTTATTAGTATTAATTAAGTATTTAATTATTAAAGTTCCATCAACTGTTAGACACATTTTTACAATTAACCCCATTTTTGGGTAGGTAAGTAATCCTCCTATGGGCAGATAAATTAGAATTGAGAATTTATTGGCAATGTAATTATAAATTTGGCTCCTTGTCCTGGCTGACTTTGTGCTGTAATAGTTCCGTGATGCCTTTCAGTAATTTTCTTGCAGATAGCTAACCCGATACCTGTACCTTCGTATTCGCTACGACCATGAAGACGTTGAAAAATATTAAAAATGCGGTCAAGATATTTTTCTGCAAAACCAATACCGTTATCTTCAACAATGATTTGATAAAAAGTATTATCAGTAGATATATCATCAATATTATTGTCTAAAATCTGACTATATATTTTGATTATAGGTGGTTGGTTTTGACGATGAAATTTGAGGGCATTACCAATAATATTTTGCAATAATTGACGCATTTGTAAAGGATCTGCTTGAATAGTAGGCAATTCTCCTACTTCAATTTTGCCTCCTGTCTGTTGGATGCGTACTTCTAAATCAGATAATACTTCTTGAGTAATTTGTACTAAATTTACCGTTACATAAGGTTGCGCTTTAGTTGTTACCCGTGAAAGTGTCAATAGGTCTTCAATTAAAGTTTGCATTCTCAAGGCTGCATTTTGCATCCGTTGCAGATAATCATTTCCCTGTTCACTTAAAGAGTCTCCACAATTGACTTGCAGACGCTCTCCAAATGTCTTAATTTTACGCAGTGGTTCTTGTAAATCATGGGAAGCAATAAAAGCAAATTGTTGCAGTTCTTCGTTAGAACGAGCTAGTTCTTGTCGTTGCTTGGTTTCTTGTTCTAAAATCAAACTTTGTGTTAAAGCAATACCAATTTGATCGGCCAGTTGTCCCAAAAGTCCAATTTCCCAGTTAGTCCATTGACGAGTATGTAAACATTGATGGGTTATTAGCAGTCCCCAAAGTTGATTTTGGCGGAAAATGGGGACGACGAGGTTAGCTTTAACGGCAAATTGTTGGAGGAATTCAACATGACAAGGTTCAATCTGTGCTTTGTCGATATCGCTAATAGCACTAATTCGTCCTTGGGTGTATTTTTGGATGTACCCTTCATTAAAACAATGGTCAGTAATTCTCTGTCCCAGGACGACGGGTAAACCGGGAACGACAGCTTCTTTAACTGCTAGGAAAGAACTATTACCATTAAGTTGCAAAATTAAGACTCGATCAGCTTGGAGTAATTTTTGTACTTCTGTGACACTGGTTTGGAGAATTTCATTAATTTGTAAGGATTGACGAATTTTGAGGGTGATATTGGCGAATAATTGCGATCGCAAATTTTGCCGTTGCAGTTCTGCTTCTGCTCGTTTTCGCTCAGTTATATCCATCATAACTCCAATCATGCGGATTGGTTTATTTGTTTGATCATGAACAACATAAGCACGGTCAAAAATGTAGGCATAAGTACCATCTCTACGCAAAAAGCGATATTCATTTGACCACAATTGTTTCCCACTATCAATTACATTACGCATATCAGCAGTAATTCGTTGTCTATCATCTGGATGTATTCGTTCACGCCACCAGGTTGCATCTAAATTAACTTGTTCTGCTGTATAACCAAACAAGGACTGTACAGATTGATTCCACCATATTTGATTAGTCAGTAAATCCCAATCCCTAAACACATCATTAGTAGCCAGCGCAACTATTTGAAACCGTTCTTCACTTTGACGTAATGCCATTCTGATTTGCGCTTCCCACTGATGTTCTGGCTGATTTTGTTCTGGTGTGTTTTTAGTCATTAGTAAGTTGTTTTACTGTTAAGAACCTGAAGCTATTTCTAGGGTTTTGAGAAGTGCTATACATAAAGTACCAATAATCTGTTGTCCTGAAACTACTAAAGGCAAGCCAGCATAAAATCTGATATGTGGCGCAGAAATAACTACATTTGCTGTAGAAAAGCGTTGGTCTGCTAAGGTATCAGGAATAATTAACACATCACCTTGCTGGAGACAAGTTTGACAAAAACCTCCATCTAGTGGCATTTCCTGGCAGTCTAATCCTACCTTGGCTTTGAACCATTGACGGTTAGAATCTATGAGACTAATCAAAGCAATTGGTGTATCACAAAGGAGCGCAGCTAGTGATGCCAAATCATCAAAATCTTGTTCTGGCTCAGTATCAATAATGTCATATTGGTAGAGAGCTTCCAGCCGCATTGTTTCATTTTTAGATACTGGAAATATCATCAAATTCTTCCTACTAATTAATTATTAAATGACAACTTGCCATAGCGCAAATTCTGATTTATATATTCATCTACATTGAGTTGAAACTGTGTGTAGCATTTTATGAATTTTTGTATACCATAGGAATATACTGTGGTCTCAATTAAGTATGCTATCAAGTAACTCAGAAATCAGTTATGAACATCGCACTGACTTTATTCACTAAACCTCAAGCGGAAGATAGTTTTGGCATTACCTTAGCTCCATTGTATCTTGAGGACATATATGCCCAAGTTGACGATCCAGCTAATGGTGCTGTGGTGGTGATGAGTGGGATGGTTCGCAATCAAACTGATGGTAAAGCTGTGGTAGCTTTAGAGTATCAAGCTTATGAACCTATGGCTTTACAGGTATTTTACCAAATTGCTGCTGATATTCGCAGCCAATGGTCTGATGTGAATCGGGTAGTCATATATCATCGCATCGGGCGGTTAAAAATTGGGGAAATCAGTGTTTTAGTAGCGGTGGGGTGTCCCCATCGTGGTGAAGCGTTTGCAGCTTGTCAGTATGCAATAGATACTCTGAAACATAATGCACCGATATGGAAAAAGGAACATTGGCAAGATGGTTCTAGTTCCTGGGTAAGTATTGGTGCTTGTGAACAAGAATGTTGATACCGCACCCATGAATAGAATAAATAATTGATTTACAGTATTTACCAGTAGAATGTCTGGCAATAAATTTACAACAACTTTAAACAATTATTAACTGTTTTGTGGTAATATTCCTGGCTAGTAGAGAAGAATTACCTAATTCTGGGGCAATTGCTCCCACTGGCTGAGATATATTATGTTATTTAGTTCTTCAGTTTTTATCTTAGGGTTTATGCCAGTAACACTACTGGTATTGTGGTTATTCAGCAAATTTAGATTAAATAAATTTGTACTACCGTGGCTGCTGATAACTTCTATATTTTTCTATTCTTATTGGAATCTTTTTTCGCCAGCCGGACAGGAAGTAACCCCTGGATATATTGTCTTAATCATTCTGTCTGTGGTGTTTAATCATCAAATGGGGATGGCGATCGCCTCAGCCCAACCCTTTAGCAAACGAGCTAAACTTTTGTTGATTATTGGCAGTGTAATCAATGTCAGCATGATTGCATATTATAAATATGCTAACTTCTTTTTATCGACTGTTGGTAGCGTGCTTTCAGCTAACTGGAATTTGGGTAATTTAATACTTCCATTGGGGATTTCTTTTTACACTTTTACCCAAATCGCCTATTTAGTTGATGCCTATCGTGGGGAAGTTAAAGACCAAAATTATGATTTACCTACTTACGCGTTGTTTATTCTTTTCTTTCCGCAACTTATTGCTGGTCCAATCCTGCGCCATGATGAACTCATACCCGAACTGCGGAAGTTAAAAGATTTTGTATTTTCTGGTAAAAACTTTGCTTTGGGACTGACGGTATTTAGTCTAGGTTTAGCTAAAAAAATCATCATTGCTGATACTCTATCCCAATGGGCAGCCCCAGTATTTAGTAATGCTGAAACTGCTACATTTATTGAAGCTTGGGTAGGAGCTTTAGCATATACACTCCAGCTATATTTTGATTTTTCGGGTTATTCAGATATGGCAGTAGGACTGGGTTTTATGTTTAATACTAATCTACCTGTCAACTTTAATTCACCCTATAAAGCTACTTCAATTACTGATTTTTGGCGACGTTGGCATATTACCCTTTCTAACTTTTTGCGAGACTATTTATATATTCCCTTGGGTGGAAGTCGGAAAGGAGAAGTACGACGTTATGCCAACTTAATGATCACAATGTTATTAGGAGGATTATGGCATGGCGCAGGTTGGACTTTTGTAATTTGGGGAGGTTTACAAGGTTTATTATTATCAATAAATCATGGTTGGCGAAAATTCAATATTAAACTTCCTGTATTTGTAGCTTGGTTGATGACATTTTTTGTAGTTGTTATCGGTTGGGTAATTTTCCGCGCTCAGAATTTACCGGATGCAATAGAAATTCTGAAAACAATGTCAGGAATCAATGGCATAGTTATTCCAGGCGCACCTGGTGGGAAACTGTCTATGTTGTCTCAATTTGGTATTCAAGTTCAAGAATGGAGTAAGCTGACTTATTTACCTGAATTTTATGGTAAAAAATCTTTAAGTTTTGTGGTCTTATTTGCACTAATGATCGCTGTTACATTCCTACCTAATACCCAGGAAATCAGCAATAAAATGACTTTTAACAAATGGTGGGGAATTGGTATTGGTTTATTAGCTGGCTATTGCATACTATCTCTCAACCGTGTTTCTGAGTTCCTCTATTTCCAATTTTAAAAACCAGTGTAATCTTATTAACTATTTGCCATGAGTTCTTCTCCTTCTTCTGATATAAACAACATTTCTGAAAATAAACCAAGCAATTCTGATAATTTTGCCAACTTTAATAAGTGGTTTTTATTGACTATAACCATATCTATTTTAATGGTTGTCAGTGTTAATTTTATCATTGATCCTTATGGAATATATAGAACTCCCTATTTTTTGGGAATTAATCATGAAAAACCGAAAAAACAATTCAATGATCGTTTATATAAAGCTATTGATATTATTCGTATTAAACCATTGACTGTATTTCTAGGTTCATCAAGAACTAAACAAGGATTAGATCCTAATCATCCAGCTTTATCTAATGCTAAACCTGCTTATAATCTGGCTCTTGATGGTGCTAATCCTTATGAAATGATGCGCTATTTACAACACACTATCAAAAATCAGCCTCACTTGAAAGAAGTAATTGTTGGTATTGATTTTTTTATGTTTAATGAATTACTTGGTAATCAACCAGGCTTTGATGAAAATAGATTGGAAAAAACTCATTTGATTCCTACTGATATGATGAATTCTCTGTTTTCAGTAGATACTTTAGAGGTAAGCAAGGAAACCATATTGGCTAGTTTAAAAGATAGTAATCGAGATGAATCCTATGGAGAAAATGGTTTTTTACCCCATCTTAAATATAAAGATGGAACTACTAAAGGTAGGTTTACAAACTCTATTAATATATATTATAAATTCCATCATCAAT
>RDYJ01000239.1 GCA_004293145.1 Nostocales cyanobacterium
GTGTTGTCAGTCAAAATGCTGATACTAAACACGCCATTGAACCGATTCCCTATCATCTAGATCGTGATAAAGTACGAGAAACACTACTGAAAGTCCTCACAGTTGTTCCTCGTACAGAAGTTATCGAACAAACAGATAATTACATCCATGCTCTTTCTAAAAGCCGCATCTTCAAATTTGTTGATGATGTAGAGTTTTATTTACCAGCGGATGAGCAGGTAATTCATATCCGTTCAGCATCCCGTGTAGGAGAGTCAGACCTTGGTGTCAACCGCAGACGGATGGAACAAATTCGTTTGGCTTTGCGTGATTTAAACATTTAATTTTTGGAGAAAATTTTTTGGTTTAATCCCCATAATTTGATTGAACTTAAATCATAATTATTTACTAATCAACTGACTTTTGATTGTGAACTTGAGACAAGGGAGTTAACAAACCATCAATGCTGACAAAATTTTTCTGCTGATGATATTGTTTAATTCCCTGTTCACCTTTTTTACTAGCCCAGTTAACTAAAGTTTGCCTTTGTCCTTGATAATCATAAAGTGGAACAGCAAAACCACAGGAAGTTTGTACCCGGTCAATATCCGCAACAATTATTTGTCGAGTTCCGGGGATGTTAGGAAAGAAAGAGTGAAAATAATCCCATTCAGCAGAAGTAGGTAAAATCGTTTTTCCCTGTCCATAAAGACGGAGAATAGAAGGAGGTTCTTGAAAAGCGCAAAACATCAATGTAATTCTGCCATTTTCTAACAGATGTGCAGAAGTTTCATTACCACTACCTGTTACATCTAGGTAAGCAACGCGATTTGGTGAAATAATCCGAAAGCTTTCTAAACCTTTAGGAGAAAGATTAACATGACCTGTAGGACTCAAAGGCGCAGTCCCTACAAAAAACATCTGCTGATTTGCAATAAATTTTTGCAATTCTTCAGTAATAGAGTCAAAAACTTTAGCCATAAACAGTGTGAGAGTTTTTGGAGATTTGTTATTTTCTACTATTCAAACAAAGCTTAACTTGTGCTTGAAATGTCGTCAATCTTTTTATCTCCATCTATACAAAAAATTAATAGTCAAATAGCTGCTAGTGCTGGTGTTGAGTTATTTGTATTACGTCTTGACCTCATGCACCCACAGGTTAATGGTAACAAATGGTTCAAACTGAAATATAACCTTTTGGAGGCTGAGGAAAAAAATTTCTCCACCATACTGACTTTTGGCGGTGCTTATTCTAACCATATTTTTGCCACAGCAGCAGCAGGTAATATTTTTGGCTTCCGTACTATTGGGGTGATTCGTGGAGAAGAAACTTTACCCCTCAATCCTACACTGAGTTTTGCCGTAGAACAAGGGATGCAGCTAATTTATGTAAACCGTCAGACATACCGACAACGCCACACAACCCAACTACAGGAAGACTTAAAGCAACGCTTTGGTGAAGTTTTCATCATTCCCGAAGGTGGTTGTAACCAAAATGGTATACGTGGTTGTACAGAAATAATCCCAAATCTAGAAGTATTTGATACTATTTGCCTAGCTTGTGGAACAGCCACAACACTAGCTGGTATTGCTCTATCATTAGATTCAAAACAGAGAATTATTGGCTTTCCTGTATTAAAAGGTGGAGAATTTCTGCAACAGGAAATTGAAATATTAACAAACAATTATCTCACATCTGGTTTACCAGTACCCGTTGATTTTCCTGCACCTTGGCAATTAGTATACGATTACCATTTTGGAGGTTATGCAAAATTTAATCAAGAATTAATAATCTTTTGCCAAAAATTCATTCAAGAATATAACATACACCTAGATTACGTATATACAGGAAAAATGTTTTATGGAGTCATGAACTTACTCCAGCAGGGAGTTTTTCAACCAGGAAAACTTCTTTTAATACATACTGGTGGTTTACAGGGAAATCTCGGTATAATATCCCGATATAAGCTCCCCGACTTCTGACATCAATTAATCATTTATTTGCAAAATAAAAAAGAAGTCGGGGATTTGAACTAATTATGACTATAAAGCTACATCATGTTTTTTAGCAATTTGAGTCAGTTGTTCATACTGATGTTGCGATGCTTTTGCTAAGATTGCTTCTGCTTGTTCTGGATCACTACCATCTTTAGGAATTAAAAACTTAACATAAAGTGCAACAAAATCAACAATAGCTGCTAAACCAGACAAATTATGTTTATCAGATTGCTTTCCTGCAATTACTGATACTAGACCTGCTCTAATCGGGTCTGGTTTCACTTTCATGAATTGGTCAATTAGTTGTTTCAAATAATCTGCTGGTGCTAAATTTTTCAACTTAGTCGCATCAGGTTTAAATTCTAATCCTGCGGCTTTTGCTTGTTCTAAAACACACCATTCTGTAAATTCTTGCAGTGCAGCATCAGGAAGTTTAGGGAGATATTGGTACAGTTCTAAATTAGACACAGGGTGACACCAAATTGAGGTTTTTTAATTGCATCAAGTCCACCCTAACCCACTGTTGAATAGAGTTTTGTAGTGCAACTGACAATTTTAGATCCCCCCAACCCCCCTTAAAAAGGGGGGCTAAGAATTATTTACAAAGTCACCCTTATCTAAAGGGGGATAATGGGGGATCTCATTCTTCAAATTCTCCCTAAAAAGGTCGCCTAAATTCTTCAAAGTCACCCTTATCTAAAGGGGGATAATGGGGGATCTTACTCTTCAAAGTCCCCCTTTTTAAGGGGGATTTAGGGGGATCTTTCTATTATTTGACACACACTTTCAAAATTATTCAATACATCATTATTAGTAAATCTCACTATTCTTAATCCATATCCTTGCAATATATCTGTTCTTTCTAAATCATAATCTTGACCTTCAGGTGTAAAATGACTATCACCATCTACCTCAATCACTAATTTCAAACTTGGACAGTAAAAGTCAACAATAAAATTATCAATAGGTCTTTGTCTAAGAACGCGAAATTTAAAGTTTTTCAAGCATTCATTCCACAGCTTTTTCTCTGCGGGTGTCATGTTTTTTCTTAGTTCCTTTGCCCTTTCTACCAGTTTTTGATTGTAGGGTAAGTGAAAATCTGAATCAAGTAAGTTTTTTTGTCTAGGCATTGTTTTTATACATTCGTGATGATCCCCCCTAACCCCCCTTAAAAAGGGGGGAACAAGAGAAGAGGAAATGAATATGATTATTTTGCTGAACCTTTATTACCTTGTGCAATTTTTACACCCTTATAAATTCCATAACCAGCTAAACCAGCAGCAGCTACAATACCAGCAGCAGGAAGAGCAACAACACTTGTAGTAGTCAATCCTATAGCACCCAATATTCCCGGTGCAGAAGCTGTAACTGTAGCTACTGTGATTGAACCCAATCCAGCAGCAGCAGATGAAGCAGCACCTATAGCGCCTATAGCTTTTGCATCTTCGCTATTTGCTAAATTACCTGTTGCTTGAACTATACTTTCAGAAGCCTTTTTAAAATGTTGTAGCATTTACTTAAACTACATTTTAGTGTGTACTAAACAGATTATATAAACTCGCAATTTTTTACGTATACAGTAAATATACTGAATAGCAAAAAATCTAACATTACTTGTAAGGGTAGTTATTCATAAAAAAGCCCCCCTTTTTAAGGGGGGTTGGGGGGGATCATCTGTAATCCTGACTTTGAATACTCCGCAATTTCGCCGCATCACGCATACCATAATCAGCACGAGTGAAGCGATTCAATTGCATTTCAAAAAATTCCCGATTTGCCTGTAAATGCTGAGGATTTGGGTCATCTAACGGATATAAAAGGGCAGTTCTTAAAGCTTGAATTACCGCAGAAGTTACATTATACATTGAACGTTGGAAAGTTACACCCAACTGAATCAAAATATCATCTTCACCCCGACAATGTTGTTTGTAATAATCAACTAAATATTGAGGCAGAAAATGCAACATATCCTGCATTAATAATGTGGGAGGAATACCCGCAGTACCTACAGGGAAGACATCAGCGTAAAGAATGCCATAATGAAAGTCTTTTTGGTCATCTGGTACTTGTTTAGCTTGGGCATTATATGATTTTGTACCCCTAAATGGTGCAGTCCGGTAAAATACAGCTTCTACATAAGGTAAAGCTGCTTCATATAACCAAGTAAAACCTTTAGATTTGGGAATAATTTCATAACATTCACCATCAACATAAAGATGATGATAAATGGGACGACCTGCTATAGCAAAGATACCATTGACTAAGAAATTCATGGCATCAGGAACACCTTTAAAACCGCCTTCATCGTAAATATCCGACATTTCAAAAAATACAGGTGCCATCACTTCCCAGAAAAGTCCTAAGTTAGAGTAATAGGACATCATCCGGCACTGTTCTAAAAACATATCCGGGAACAGTTTATAAAGTCCCAACATTAAGGGGTTTTTCTTAAAGTAAGCTTTAATTGCTTTATCGGCATTAGCTTTATATTCTTCCGAATCTAAATAGGCATCAAATTGGTTAACTGGGGCGTACATTTTCCGATGCCATAACATTGCTTGCATACAAGCTTCCGCAAATTCCATGTTAATTCTGTCATGGAATAAATGATGTAATAACTTTGGCATTTGGCGAGTTTCACCTTTTTCCATAAATGCCAAAAGTTCAGGATGTGCTGTAGCTACACCACGCCAAATTCTTAAATCAGCATCATCACCTGCATAATGATTATGCAAGTCTAAATATTCTTGGGGTAAGAAGTATTTAAAAGCAGGAAGAGGATTTAAAAATACTCTTTCAGCAATATAAAGTAAGTCGCGCCAGTAAAAATCCATCGGTACTGCATAAGCTTTATAAATACCGATGATTTGCATTAAGTTTTCTGGTGTATCTGGCAGCATTGAACCACCAGCTTCTAAACGATGAATGATATCGGCAAATTCGTGGTTTGATGGTGGGAGTTTGGTGATTGGTTTATCGGGTGTTTGTACCATTTTATTTTACTTAGTTAAGTAGGACTATTTTGTAAATCTTGGTTTAAAGTTTGACGAATTTTCAAGGCGTGGAAGATGCTTAAAACATCATGAGTCCAGATGGGTAAAATTAAGGTCATTGCTATTTCTTCTAGGGTATGGATGAAGCCAGCAATACAGGTTAACCATAAGGCAATTCCGGCATAGTTAAAACCAAATAAGGAAACGATAGCGATAAATAAAGTGATACCCCAAAATTTAGCTGAGTAGGTGTGATAACTGGCAGGTTTGCCATATTTAATTAAGTTAACTATCCACCAAATTAATTGGGCAAAAACAACGGTGAGTAAGGGTATTTTGTAGGCAATTAATACTTGTGGATGGACTAACCAAGCACTGATAAAAACACAGCTAAATAAACAAATATCAGCCCAACTATCCGCTTGTCTTAATTCTGCTGTGCTAACTCCTAAACGCCTGGCAATGATGCCATCGAAAATATCACCAATAAAAGCAGTTATGAAACCAATCAAAAACCATATTGTGGTTGTTCCATCAAGGGCATCCCACAGGAGAAAGGGGGCAACTGCAAACCGATAGATAATTAACAGTGTGGGTATTGACTTAACGTTCATTCTTCCTCCTAAATGGGTGAGTAAATAAAGACGTAGTTTAGAAATGGGGAAACCCTTCCCTTACTGCTTTATTACTTCAATGCCACTTGGGAAATTACGGTTTTTTCAGGGGTAGGAATAGCAGCTACCATTGATGTAGTTGTGGTTTCACTCCAACGTACTAACCAGGTAGGTTGTACTCCTAAAAAGAGGATGAGAGAGGCTAATATTAATGCGGGAATTTTTTCTGCCCAAACGACTCTGGGATAATAAGCTAAGTCGTTGTTGAGTCTGCCG
>RDYJ01000078.1 GCA_004293145.1 Nostocales cyanobacterium
TATGAGGTACACCCTAATTTATTTACTGTTAAGAGTTCCCTGTTAAGAGTTCCCTAAAACTAAAAAACTCTGTACCTCACGACACCGGGAAGTGCTGTAGCTAAAAAAAATTATGACCCAGATCCTCAACTTCTTGAAGAAGTAGGGGATCTTATGGTTTATTTTTTCTAATTGTTAAGCTTTTGTCTAGGATACCTGCAATAAATAGGTCATACAGTGTCCCATTAAAAAGTAGACCACTAACATAGCGGCAGCAGCTAGAGCAACCAATGTACCGGCTAACATTAGGGAAAATTCTTTATTCTCGTAGGCTTTTTCCATCAGGTGCAGCGACCAGGCCACTAGCGCCACATCAAAAAGTAAAATAGGAATCAACATATTTCTTAATATTTCTTCATACTAGTAAACTAATATTAACATTGTTTTGGGTAACTGTGTTCAACTTGAGAGAGATGTGCTTGGTTGTTAGGGTTGGGATTAACAAGAGAGTCGAACGGGAACAGAACGCTCCTGCAAATAATTTTTAATTTGTGCCACGCTTAACTGTCCATAATGTAGTAAAGATGCTAATAATGCAGCTTCGGCTTTGCCATCGGTTAAGGCTTCGTGAATATGTTCACAATTTCCTGCACCACCAGAGGCGATCACAGGAACTTCGACAGCTTGGGCGATCGCTCGCGTCAACTCTAGGTCATATCCGGCTTGAGTGCCATCTGCATCCATACTTGTCACTAACAATTCACCAGCCCCCCTTTTTTCTACCTCTTGCGCCCATAGTAAGGCATCTTTACCAGTATTTTCCCTACCACCACGGACGTATACATCCCAACCAGGATTATTGGGGTCAATTCTGCGTCTGGCATCAATAGCAACAACGATGCACTGATTACCAAAGCGATCGCTCGCTTGATTGATTAAATCTGGGTTACGGACGGCCGCAGAATTAATACTAACCTTGTCAGCGCCGGCTCGTAACAAACCTTTAACATTTTCTAAGGTTTGAACTCCTCCCCCCACAGTCAGCGGAATGAAGACCTGTTCAGCAGTCCGGTAAACCACATCAATAATCGTGTCTCGGTCTTCATGAGTGGCTGTAATATCCAGAAACACTAACTCATCCGCACCAGCTTCGTTATAAACCTTGGCCAGTTCTACTGGATCTCCCGCATCCTTGAGGTCTACAAAGTTAACTCCTTTGACAACTCGTCCCGCCTTGACATCCAAGCAAGGTAAAATTCTTTTAGATAACATAGCGATTTCTCTATTTTTGGTAATTGTTCGGAATTTAAATTGTAAAGGTAATTGGGAAATTAGGTTACAGGAGTCAGGAGTCAGTAGAGACGTTCCGGCGGAACGTCTGTACAGGAGTCAGGAGGCAAAAGTTAATATTCTCCCCCTGCTTCCCCTGCTTCCCCTGCTTTCCCAGTCCCCAATACCCAATACCCAGTCCCCAGTCCCTAAGTTAAGATAGCTGAATTATGGCCATAATCTCTTCAAAAAAACAGCCTCCAGAACCCAACGGACAACCAAAACAGCGCCGGGAGTCGGCTAAAGCGCCTTCTCAGCCAGCACCTGCTGAGGAAAATATACTGCAACCGGAAGCAGCTATTGATGAAGAAGGTAAGCAAGAAGAGAGTATTAGACCCCAGCGATTTGCAGATTACATCGGGCAGAAAGATTTAAAGGATGTATTAGATATTGCCATTAAAGCGGCTAAGTCTAGGGGTGAAGTGATGGATCATTTGCTGCTGTATGGTCCCCCTGGGTTGGGTAAAACGACAATGGCGATGATTTTAGCCTCGGAAATGGGGGTAAATTATAAAATTACTAGCGCCCCTGCTTTGGAACGACCAAGGGATATTGTCGGTATACTGGTGAATCTCAAACCGGGTGATGTGCTATTTATTGATGAAATCCATCGGCTTTCGCGGATGACGGAAGAAATTCTTTATCCGGCAATGGAAGATTATCGCTTGGATATTACTGTCGGTAAGGGTTCGAGCGCCAGGATTAGAAGTATACCTTTGGTTAAGTTTACTTTGGTGGGAGCGACAACTCGTGTTGGTGCTTTAACTTCTCCTTTGCGCGATCGCTTTGGTTTGGTTCAAAAACTGCGATTTTACGAAGTTGACGAACTCAGTAAAATTGTCCTCCGCACTGCTGAATTATTACAAACTCCTGTTAACTCAGATGGAGCGACAGAAATCGCCAAACGTTCACGAGGAACGCCACGGATTGCGAATAGATTACTTAAACGTGTACGTGATTATGCGGAAGTGAAATCTCATACAGAAATTGATCAAACCGTAGCAGCAGAAGCATTGCAACTATTCCAAGTCGATCCTTGCGGTTTAGATTGGACGGATAGAAAAATGCTGAGTGTAATCATTGAAAACTTTAATGGTGGTCCGGTAGGGATAGAAACTTTAGCCGCAGCGACTGGGGAAGATACCCAAACCATAGAAGAAGTTTATGAACCTTATTTAATGCAAATTGGTTATTTAAGCCGGACACCAAGGGGTAGAATAGCAACCAAAACTGCATATCAACACATGGGTTTTAAGCCACCTAATGAACAGTTATCATTGCTGTAATGGGTAATTGGTAATGGGGAGGATCAAAAGAAATTATCACTGTCACCTATTCCCTATTACCTATTCTTTGAAAACTGACCACTGACAACTGACAAATGATTAAATTAATCTGTATTTTCCTGAGTTTATTACTGACCTTTGGTTTTTGTACACCAGTTATGGCACAAACCCAAACCATTACCGCCGAAGAGTTACAATTAGGGGATGAGTTAGCAAATAAAGCCTTTGCAGCTACAAATAAAGGTGATTTTGTCGCTGCTGAAGGCTATTGGACCGAGATTATTGAAAAGTTTCCTACTAATGCGGGTGCTTGGAGTAATCGCGGTAATTCTCGGGTTAGTCAGAATAATTTGCAAGCAGCATTGACTGATTATAACAAAGCTGTAGAATTAGCACCTAATGTCACTGATCCTTATTTAAATCGGGGAACAGCATTGGAAGGTTTGGGAAGATGGTCTGAAGCGATCGCAGATTATAATCATGTTTTGGAATTAGATCCAAATGATGCGATGGCATATAATAACCGGGGTAATGCCAAAGCAGGTTTAGGAAAATGGGAAGAGGCGATCGCAGATTATCAAAAAGCCACAGAAATTGCTCCCAATTTTGCCTTTGCTCGTGCTAATTATGCCCTAGCTTTGTATGAAACTAGTCAAACAGATCAAGCCATCCGCGAAATGCGGAATATAGTCCGTAAATATCCTCGATTTGCGGATATGCGTGCTGCTTTAACCGCTGCTTATTGGGTAGGAGGTAACAAAGGAGAAGCTGAAAGCAACTGGGTAGCAGCTTACGGACTTGATACTCGGTATAAAGATATGAACTGGGTGGCAAATATTCGCCGTTGGCCTCCTAGCATGGTTGCGGCGTTGGATAAGTTTTTGAAATTACAGTAAGATGATGGCGATCGCTGAGGAACAAAAGAGCGATCGCTTAATTTTCGCTTTACTATTCCCATAAGTGTACGTTTTCTGGTATAAGTTTACATCATCTTTGTAATTAACCAGAAAAACGGAATATGACTCATTACGGCTTAATGTGTCCAGCATCTACCGGACACTGGAACACAATGTTACCCTTGGGGAAAGAATTACAACAGCGAGGTCATCGTGTTACCCTTGTCGGTGTTCCTGATGCTCAACCCAAAGCACAAGCAGCCGGTTTAGAATTTCAAGTCATTGGTGAATCTGAATACCCCCCTGGATCAGCAGCAGAATCAATTGCTAAATTAGGTCAATTAAGTGGACAGGAAGCATTTAAATACACTATTCAATTGTTCAAAGATATCACCGATGTTAGTCTCAAATATACCCCAACAGCTATCAGAGACGCAGGTATAGAAGCACTTTTAATAGACCAAGCGATGCCAGAAGGGGGTACTATTGCCGATGTTTGTGGACTTCCTTTTATTACTATTTGCAGTGCTGTAGTTTTAAATCAAGAACCAAGTGTTCCCCCCTTGATGACAAATTGGTATTACAGTCCAGCTTGGTGGGCAAAACTGCGGAATAAACTAGGTTTTAAATTATTAAATAAAGCAACTAAACCGATTACGGAATTAATAGATAATTATCGTCAAGAAAACAATTTACCTGCATACTCTAAAGTTAATGATTGTTATTCCCCACTAGCTCAAATTAGTCAACAACCTGCTGAATTAGAATTTCCCCGTCAAAATTTACCCCAGTGGTTTCATTTCACTGGACCCTATCATAATTCTACTGGTCGGGAAGTTACTGATTTTCCCTTTGACAAATTAACCAGACAACCTTTAATTTACGTTTCAATGGGAACTATTCAAAACCGCTTGTTAACTGTCTTCCAAGCTATTGCCGAAGCTTGTAAAGATTTGGATGCACAATTAGTAATTTCTTTGGGTGGTTCTGCTGATCCTGAAGTTCTGCAAGGACTACCAGGAAATCCTTTAGTAGTTCGTTATGCACCCCAATTACAACTCTTAGAGAAAGCTGATTTAACCATTACCCATGCAGGGATGAATACTACATTGGAATGTTTAACAAATGGCGTACCAATGGTAGCTATTCCTATTGCAAATGACCAACCAGGAATAGCTTCTCGGATAGTTTGGTCAGGATGTGGGGAAGCTATACCGGTGAAGAAAGTTAATGTTAATAATTTGCAGAAAGCTATTACAAAAGTGTTAACAGGAGATTCTTATAAAAAGAATGCTTTGAGGTTGCAAGCAGCAATTCAAAAAGCAGGGGGAGCAAAGCGAGCAATTGATATTGTGGAACAGGCTGTATCTACTGGTAAACCTGTTTTGAAGTAGAAAGTTTAAGCAGGAAGAGTGATTCTTTAACAACAAACAACATCAGATAAAATTATTTATGACATCAATAAGTAGAAAGCTTGGTTTAGTAGAGAACCTCTTTGAAATTCTTCATGATTTAGGGGCGATGATTGATGTAAATGTTGCCCGTATTTCAGGTGTACTCACACCTGATATTTTGAGACAGGCTCTTGATTTTGTGCAAAAGCGTCATCCCATGCTTCAAGTTCATATTGTTGAATTAGCAGATGGTGTGTATTTTCAATCTGAAGGAACAACTAAAATCCCTTTACGGGTTATAGAAAAGCAACATGAAAATCATTGCCTAGAAATTGCTGAAGAGGAGTTACACCAAAAATTCTCTAGAGGTGTAGAACCTTTGTGCCGTGTTACTTTTCTTCGTTCTCCTAAAAGTAACGACATGAGCGAAATTATTGCAACATTTCATCATGCTATTACTGATGGAATGTCTTGTATGCACTTTATTCACGAATTGTTACTATACTGTCACCAAATAGCAGAAGCTTCTTTGATATCAGAAGCAGTAACAATGCCACTACTTCCTCCAATAGAAAATCTTGTTGATAGAAATCTTATTTGTAAAAGTATAAATGAGGAAATTTCCCAAGCAGCAGGAAATGAAATTATAAAACCGAAGTTAATTATTGAAGAAGATTCATCTGCAAACGAGTGTCGCACACGTCTTATATTCAAAAGTTTAACCAATGAAAATACTAGTAATTTAATAAACCGTTGTAAACAAGAAGAAACAACTGTACATGGTGCTTTGTGTGCAGCTATGCTATTTGCAGTAGCAAAATGCTTTGATATTGACGAAAGTATTAATTTACTATGTGGTTCTAATGTTAGTTTAAGGAAATATTGTAATATTGAGATTAAGGATAATTATATCGGCTGTTTAATATCTCTATTAGTAATAATGCACACCTTACATGGTAATACCAACTTTTGGGATTTAGCAAGAGAATGTAAATCAAAACTTAGTCAAGCAATAGATAGGGGAGTTCATATTGATAAGATTAATAGTAATGATTTAAACGCTATGGATAAAAAGTTAATAATACAAATGTCAGAATTTAATATGGGTAGGACTAGTACAATTAATATTTCCAACCGTGGTAAATATAAATTTTTAGATAATTATGGTAAACTTCAATTAAAAGAATTCTATTTCAGCACTGGTCAACATATTATAGGTACTTATTTCTGGCTAGGAGCAATGACTTTTCATGAACAACTATTTTGTAGTTTCGCTCATGTTGTGCCTTTGCTAAGTAATAAAACAGCAGGATTATTAGCTCAAGATGTTGTAGATATGCTACAGAAAGCCCACGAAACAGATGATTTAACATTGAATCTGTCAAATTGATCAGGAAATTTCTTAATGCGATCGCCTATCCTGTAAAGCAAGCGATCGCATCCCAAAAACCCTATCTCACACTACTTTGCAAAACCGGCTGATTTTCCTCTCTTTTCCCCCTCACAACCATCTTCACACCCCCAGCAGGACCCAATAAAGCGCCCTTCCGTGCAGGTTGTACTGGTTCAGTATCAGCCAATGCCATCTCCCATTGAGATAAAACTGTTGCTAAAACTAACTTCATCTCAAACAAAGCAAAAGCCATCCCAATACAACGACGGTTTCCACCCCCAAATGGTAAAAACTCGGTCGCAGAAAATTGACGTTCTAAAAAACGTTCTGGTTTAAACTGTTTAGAATCAGGATATAAATCTTCTCGATGATGGGTTAAATAAATACAAGGAATCACCAAAGTTCCAGGTTCTAAATTATAACCCATCACATCCAAAGGTGATTTTACCAATCTATTTAAAGCCAACATCGCCACCGGATACAAACGCAAGGTTTCTGAACAAATAGCATTTAAATAAGGTAATTTGAAAATCTCATTAGCATCAGAGTTCTCACCCAAATTAGCCAATTCTTGCAATAGTTTTTCTCGCACCAGTGGGAAATGATGAACCCAATAAAGCGCCCATGTTAACGAAGTTGCAGTAGTTTCATGACCAGCTACCAACAAAGTAATCAACTCATCTCGTAACTCAATATCAGTCATGGGTTGACCTTGTTCATCCCTAGCCGCCATCATCAAAGACAAAATATCAGTGCGAGATGGATCTGGTTTTTCTTGACGTTCCTTAATTTCTGCATAGATAAGTTCATCAACTTGATCACGTAAACGCAGGAATTTACCCCAAGGACTCCACGCACCTAAATCTCTTTGCAATAATGGAAAAAGAAACATCATTGCTGTAATAAAAGGTTGCTGAGGATTGAGAATTTTTAACAGTAATTCCTTGAGTTGTTCATAACGTGATCCATCCTGTAAACCAAATACAGCTTTTAAAATCACCTCAAAAGAGATTTCTTGCATGGAATAAAGAGCATTAAATGGTTTTTTAATCTGCCATTTATGAGTGACTTCCTGTGTAATTTCGTGGATTAAATCACCATAAGCCAGCATTCTTTCCCCATGTAAAGGAGGAGTTAATAATTTGCGCTGACGTTGGTGAGGTTTCCCTTCTAGTGCTAATAAAGATTGTTGTCCCAATAAAGGGGCTTTAATTCCCGCAGGTTCACCAGAATCTAACTGTTTTGTATCAGTAGTAAAAATCTGTTGAATAGCTTGGGGGTTACTGATGAATACTTGCGGTTTAAAAACTGGTCCAATTCTTAAAGTGAAAATTTCACCGTATTTTTCCGCACATTCTTCCATATATCCCAAAGGATTTTTCAACCATTGGAAAGTTTGTATCCAAGGGTGGTCTTGAGGTCCATCAGGCAGTTTAAATGTAGACATTTTTATTTATCTCCCAATAATTCAAAGCAAGACTGTTATCAACTAATGATTTGTACACCCATTACTTCCTTTATACCAGGTAATTCAGAAGGCAGAAGTAAGAATACAGCGAATACAGAATTGAGAATCAAAAAGGCTTTGAGAGTTAGCTTTGATAATTTCTGGAAAGGCTTTTTTCTCTATATTGCTTATGAAAGCAAATATTCTGACTCCTGACTCCTGAATTCTTACAATATTAGAACATTTATTTTATTTCCCACTCCTCAATCTGACCTGGTGTTAATTCCTGCACATTACTAAATACCATCTTTGCTCCTGCTTTCATCAGCGTCTCAGCATAAGCATCCCGTCTTACTGCTGTTTCCTGTACGTGAGGTGGTAAAACTCCGACACCCACCCAAGTGCGAGAATTATCTAACATCTTGGCTTTTTCGACGGTGTGCATATCTGCAACCGTATCACCGACATATATCACTGTTTGTTTTTTATCAAATCCATTTTCTAATAAATTAATAGTAGCAAAAAGTCCCGTAGGGTCAGGTTTACCGGGTGCATCTTCCATAGCAATTAAAACCGGAGATTTTAAACCCAAACGTTTTTCTAAGATGTATGTAGCAGAACCACGAGTAGCACCGCTAAAAAATCCCCAACTAATATCTGCTTGTGTCAGTGTTTCTAAATAACTAGGTTGTAATAATAAAGGTTCATTACAAATATATCCATTCCAATTTTTTGGATCTGTACCCCGGTAACGAGATTGAAAATAGGTGACAATATTTTCATAATTTAATTTTAGTTGTTCTCTGGTTTTTCCTTGGTTAACAAAGTGACGGTAAATTAATTCTTGAGAACCTTCCCAGTCATTATTCCACATTCCCTCTGACTTAAGATTATCAATATCTACATCTGTAGGACGATAAACCTGATTAGTAAAATGTTCTACAGTATCTGCTAAGGCGCGACGATAAGAACCGCTAACATCACGAATTACACCATCAATATCGAAAACGATAATTGTATTTGTTTGTTTCTGTTTGTGCATATAAAAAGTGGCAATTGATGTTTTCAAGAGTTTAGTCACAACCACAAATTTTAATAGATAAAACTTGATAAATACAACAATTTTCTGTCTGATGTATCTTAACTTCACTCTTCATGACCAGTCTGCAAATGGACAGAATACCAATAGGGATCATTACTAGCCGCACAAGGATCCTTACCCACAAATTACAGATCAGTTATAGAATCGTATCAGGTGGGGATCGCTATTGTCTATCCTACTGTAGCTATAAAAGAGGTTAAAAATTTATGTACTAAATCCTAAACGTCTAAGTAGAAAAACATCCACATTCTTGTAAATACTCGATTTAGGGGGTACAACCCCTGGTATCATAGTTATACAAGAATAAAATTCACACATTTACGGAGGTGCATGACTATGCTTAGGGGTAACACGAAGAAACAACTAAACTATTATCCTCAGAAACAATTATCCTATTCCCATAGACAACTATTCAGTTATTACCCGCAGAAGCAATTAACCAACTCTCATAAAAGACAATTCAGCTACTACCATTTAATTGCAGCATTTGTAGCAGGATTGATAGGAGGATATGCAATCAATAACTTTTATCAAACTCATCATCACCAAAGTTTAGCCTACTCACCGTTTCTATCTAGAGCGAATCAAGCTACTGCTGTGAAGGGTTCTTACCCTAGCATCAAAATAGATGCAAAAACAGCCTTCAATTCTGTCTGGAATTTGCCACAAGTACAAAGCAAAGCCAGAGAAATAGAAAACCTTTCTCAAGGAAGTATACGTGTAGCAGCAGTTATTGATAGTTCTCCTACCGTCGATTTACCTTTTTATGTAGTCAGAGTGTTGGAAAAACACCCAGATAAAACTACTACTCCAGTTTATTGGTTTAGAGTTTCCAGTGTTAACGGTGTCATCGAGCCTTTGGATTTGGTGCAGAACACATACATTGCTCTTGAAAAATGGAATCCTGATGGACGGTAATAGTTGAATTTTTGTCATTTATAAAATTACCCTCCAAAATAATTTCAGGTGTTCTCTAGTCTCTACTCCTTGCATTTTGTTGTTTTTAAACCACTTTAATCAAACCTTTAATCAAACACTTTATCAAACAAAATTTTGAGCCAAAAATATCTGAGTATGGAAAGGTGAAAAAGGCGAGAAATTTCCTTGACTCTTGAACCTTTAACACCAACCCCAGTTTTACTTTTTCACCACTTGTAGACGCTGAGTAATCATGGTCATGCCATCATTACGAAGAATAACCGCAGAAATCCATTGTTGTCCGGGGGTAGATGGAGCAAGTCCAGTCTTAAATAGTCCACCAGCAGTCAGTAACTCTAAGTTTACTGGTGTGGGATTAAGATATTTGGTTGGTTGGATGGTTTCTTGCATTGCACTTCCCAACAGGAAATCATTACCCAATGGTTCTTGAACAATAGCATCAAAGCTATATTTCTGACCAACTTTTACCTGTTGTGGTAATTTAATTTCTACTTGGGGTGGTTTATTGCCAGAGGTCAGTTGAGTCCGTTCTGATAAAATATCTTGACGAATAATTTTTGTACCTGCAATGCGCTGGCGGGAAGTAATCGTAGCATTCAGCGCTAGATTATTACTATTAGCAGCAGGTAAGCCTATAATGTTAGTGACTGTTTCGGCAATCATGGTGTTACCTTCTGATTTCCAAGATTTTAACCTTGTGCTGTAGCGTAGTTGAGGATACCGCTGCCAAAAAGACTTCAAAGCTTGTTCCAAAGTTTGGCGGTTTAAACCATCACCATGAATAAAATTGGCGCTGTAAAATTGCATCACCTCTTTGATGTCTCCTCGATTAGAGGCTGTATCAATTTGCGTAATCAGGTTTTTCAGTGCTGGGGGAGCTTTTTCTGGTTGAGCAGCTTGAGCAAATTGCCCGTTACTGGTTAAATTGAGTGTCAGAAGGAAGGATAGCAGGGACACACTGCCAGCAAATGTTGTGTTGCGGTTCATTAATAAAGCAATAATGTTAGTCATTGCTAATAGTTTACTAATTTGATGACAAAAGGTCAGGAATTTGTTAATTAGCTTGGGCATCAAGCCCACAATTGATGATATGCCTTGATTTTAATGGCTAGTACCGCCGTGAAGTCAAAAGTCAAAAGTCAAAAGTAATATGAAATAAGCTTTTGAGCGATTGAGAATGGTTGGTTTATTTACGCCAACCTGTACTAGATTCTTGCAGGCCAGAAAAGTCCAGTTATTGAACATCTAATATCTGGGTTGGTTGCGTTGTCAAATGCTTGTAATTAGTCTCGACAGCTATTAATCTGGTGATCAAGGTTGTTGCATTTCTACCAATTTGGATGACTTCGAGTAAACTAATTGCATCACCATATATGTCGATGGTTTTAGGAACTATACCTTTCAATGCCAAACGCACGGTTAAAATTACTCATAGCTGCTAGTGGGACTGGTGGACATTTATTTCCAGCGATCGCATTGGCAGATAAACTACAAGAATATGAAATTCAATGGCTTGGTGTCCCCAATCGACTGGAAACTCAGCTAGTCCCCAGCCAATATCCTTTAAATATGATCGCTGTGGAAGGTTTTCAGCAAGGTTTTAGCCTTTCGTCAGTGCGAATCTTATTTAAACTCATAACCTCCATTTTACAGGTCAGACGCATCCTTAAACAAGGGAATTTCCAAGGATTATTGACTACCGGTGGCTATATTGCCGGACCTGCCGTAATTGCGGCTCGTTCTTTGGGTTTACCAATAGTTTTTCATGAATCTAACGCTCTACCTGGTAAAGTAACCCGCTTTTTTGGTCCTTGGTGCAGTGCGGTAGCCGTGGGATTTGATGTGGCTGCCAAATATTTACCCAATGCGAAAACTGTCTGTGTGGGTACCCCTGTGCGTTCTCAATTCCTAAATGCAGAAATCGCTCCTAGTTTAGATTTACCCATTCCTGAGGATGCGCCTGTAATTGTGGTTTTTGGTGGTAGTCAAGGTGCGGTAGCGGTTAATCAGTTAGTGCGTCAGTCCGCTCCCGCTTGGTTTAATGCTGGTGCTTACATAGTACATTTAACAGGTGATCGAGATCCAGAAGCCGACAGCTTACAGCATCCCCAGTACATAGGATTACCATTTTATGACAATATGGCGGCTTTGTTGCAACGGGCTAATTTAGCCATTAGTCGTTCTGGTGCTGGGAGTTTAACAGAGTTGGCGGTGTGTGGTACACCAGCAATTTTGATTCCGTATCCGTTTGCAGCCGAAGATCATCAATCTTATAATGCAGCGGTTTTTACTGAAGTAGGTGCAGCCTTAAGCTTTAAACAGTCGGAGTTAACACCAGAAATTTTGCAAAAGCAGGTTTTAGAGTTGTTACAATCTCCAGCGGAATTAGCAAAAATGGGAGAGAAGGCCAAAGCAATTGCATCTCCTGACAGTGCTGATCAGTTAGCCGCTTTAGTGCGAGAAATCGTCACCAGTTACTAGATTTGATCCTGTTTTTTGACATTCAAAAAAGTAAACGCACCTTGTCAATTAAGCCAAAGTGCGATCTTTATTTAGTCCGCATTGGCGGACTTTGTTTGTGTAGCTGCGATTTCTAATCGCCGGGTTAATTAGTTAAATATCAATCTCGCTCAACTCACGAGTGATATAGTCAAAAGGCTCATCTACAAACGCAGCATTAGCCACACCCGCAGCCACTGCTTGCGCCCTAGCAATATCCTTCATAATCTGGATACCGCGCACAGTAGGGCTAATGGGAACACCCAAAGAATTGTAAGTTTCCCGTAACCCTTGCAATACACGCTCATCCAACACATTCATATTGGCTGCAACCAGCGCATAAGTAGCATAGCGCAGATAGTAGTCCATGTCACGCAAACAAGCTGCATAACGACGAGTTGTATAAGCATTGCCACCAGGACGAATCAATTCTGGTAATTCTTCAAACAACTTAGAACCAGCTTGTTTAACAATAGCTGCCGCATTGGAATTAATGGCTGCTGCTGCTTGCACTCTAGCCGTACCAGTTTCAAAGTAAGACTTGAGGCTATCAATCGCATTCCGGTCAAAATATTTTCCGGCTACGTCATAATTCTTAATTAAAGTTGTAACTGCATCGCGCATTCTGTGTTTCTCCCAATCGTTACTATCTATGGTTTGATATTAATTTGGCTGCACTCATGCACCAGTAGAATTTTGTGCCATTCACATAAAATAGATACGGCGCAAAAAACATCCATCCACTACTTAAGGATTTTATGCCAAAGTTGACCCCGATCAGATGAACTTTCTAGTTTTGTGCAGATTAAGAAAGAAAGGTTAACATAACCTGTAATCCAGATCATCTGTAACAAACACTACAAAATCATGTCAAGTCAACTATTTACGATATTCCAGGTGGTGTGTGACAACTTGGATTAGCGTAACAGGGTGAGGATGCTTGGGCAGGTTCTGGCTTTATATTAGGTAATCGGCGATAGAAGGAGTAAAGTAAAAATGACAACCCCAAAAGAAGTCTTGAAGATGATTCAAGATAAAAACATTCAGATGATTGATCTGAAATTCATTGATACACCAGGGACTTGGCAACATTTGACCATGTACCAAGACCAAATTGATGAAAGTTCATTCTCTGATGGCGTACCTTTCGACGGTTCTAGTATTCGGGGTTGGAAAGGTATCGAAGAATCTGACATGACAATGGTACTTGATCCTAACACTGCTTGGATCGACCCATTCATGAAAGAGCCAACTCTAAGTATCATTTGTAGTATTAAAGAACCCCGCACAGGCGAATGGTATAATCGTTGCCCCCGTGTAATTGCCCAAAAAGCAATTGACTATCTAGCTTCTACCGGACTTGGCGACACTGCTTACTTTGGTCCTGAAGCTGAATTCTTCATTTTTGATGATGTCCGTTACGACCAAACCGCCAACGAAGGCTACTATCATGTAGACTCTGTTGAAGGTCGTTGGAACACTGGTAGAAAGGGTAAAAATGGTGAAGTAGATGGTCCTAACCTGGGCTACAAAACCCGCTTCAAAGAAGGTTACTTCCCAGTGCCACCAACAGACACCTTTCAAGATATGCGGACAGAAATGCTGCTAACGATGAAAGACTGTGGCGTACCTATTGAAAAACAGCACCACGAAGTTGCTACAGGTGGTCAGTGCGAACTTGGTTTCAAATTTGGTAAGTTAATTGAAGCTGCTGACTGGCTGATGACTTACAAATACGTGATCAAAAACGTGGCGAGAAAATACGGCAAAACCGTTACCTTCATGCCTAAACCTATTTTTGGTGATAACGGTTCTGGTATGCACTGTCACCAGTCTATCTGGAAAGGTGGTCAACCTCTGTTTGCCGGTGACAAGTACGCCGGTATGAGCGAAATGGGACTTTACTACATCGGTGGTATCCTCAAACACGCACCTGCTTTATTGGCTATCACCAACCCCACTACAAACTCTTACAAACGTCTTGTACCTGGTTATGAAGCACCAGTAAACTTGGCTTACTCCCAAGGAAACCGTTCTGCTTCTGTACGTATTCCTCTGTCTGGTGATAACCCCAAAGCCAAGCGGTTAGAATTCCGTTGTCCTGATGCTACTTCTAATCCTTACTTAGCCTTTGCTGCGATGCTTTGCGCTGGTATTGATGGTATCAAGAACAAAATCCATCCTGGTGAACCCTTAGATAAGAATATCTATGAACTTTCTCCAGAAGAACTAGCTAAGATTCCTTCTACTCCTGGTTCTTTGGAATTGGCATTAGAAGCACTGGAAAATGACCATGCTTTCTTAACCGAAACTGGTGTGTTCTCAGAAGACTTCATCCAAAACTGGATTGACTACAAGCTTGCTAATGAAGTTAAGCAAATGCAGTTGCGTCCTCATCCTTACGAATTCTTCTTATATTACGATTGCTAATTGCCATCCGTAGTTAAGTATCAAATATTTAAGCCACCCTTGAGGGTGGCTTTTTTGCTCAAAAAAAATATTAGCTCATGGAAGCATGACTAGAGCTATAAAGGGTTTGTGTAGTTGGATCTATTTTCCCTTGAATCGGATTCCAATAGTTGGATAGTTCTTGGGGAAGACCAAGTTCCTGTGTAGCACGCATCAGCATTGATTGTTGACGATTCTTAACTTGCTGATGTTGACGTACCATTAACGCACGGGATTTTTCTTGAATAGACATAATCTGATCCTCTCTAGTTTTTTAGTAATAGATAATTAAATCTTTGGCTCGACATATACATATTAACGAGAATTCTGTATCATACACTACGAAATTGCAATTTTGTTACAAAAATTTATAAATTGAGCGATCGCCAAGTTTGGAAATTGCAACCCAAGCGAGGAGAAGAACCTTCTTGTCCAGGCTTCATCCTGTCTGTAGACTTATATCCAAAAGAGTCACTTTTTCAGAAAAACTTTTATTTTTGACTGTTCGTTACATAAAATAATTAAAGTAGACAAAACTTCATCTATTATTGATGTTTAATAATTTAACCAAGCTGAGTTATCAAACCTTTCAGCAGAGCAAAAATTACTTTAGTCTGGCTCACAAAATCCTCAGTTCAAGGTTACAAAACCTAGTCCATCCCACAGTTGGAGAGATGAGTAAAACCTCTCCAGCGGTAATGGTCAAAATACAAGCAAAATTAAATCAGCTGCTAGAAACAGATTGGCAGGATACCCAAAAACAGATATATCCTGCAAGTTTATTATTTGATAACCAGTGGCAAGACTTTTTTCGTTACTATCCACTGCTGTGGCTAGATTTACCCCAGACCTGGGAACGAATCACACAAAATAGATATCAGGATTTTTCCCCAGAAACATCTCAAGAAGGTTATCCCAACTATTATTTGCAGAACTTCCATTATCAAACCGATGGTTATTTAAGCGACTTATCAGCCAACTTATATGACCTACAGGTGGAAATTCTCTTTAGTGGTACAGCTGACCCCATGAGGCGGCGTATTCTGGCTCCCCTTCAACATGGGCTGCAAAAATTTCCGGGACTTCCCCAAAGACAAACCCGGATTTTAGATGTCGCTTGTGGTACAGGACGGACTCTGAAGTTGATGAGAACAGCTATGCCGCAAGTGTCTTTATTTGGTACAGATTTATCACCAGCTTATTTGCGGAAGGCTAATCAACTATTATCTCAAAATCCGGGGGAATTGCCACAACTTCTGCAAGCAAATGCCGAAGAATTGCCTTATCGGGACAATTATTTTCATGCTGTAACTTCTGTTTTTCTCTTTCATGAGTTACCAGCCGCAGTCCGTCAGCAAGTCATCGAACAATGCTTCCGAGTCACCAAACCAGGAGGAGTTTTAATTATCTGTGATTCCATTCAAATGAGTGATTCACCTGAATTAGCTGAGATAATGGATGGCTTCCCCAAGATGTTCCATGAACCATTCTACAGGCATTACACTACTGATAACCTAGTACAGAGGTTAGAGAAAGTGGGCTTTGAGGATATAGAGACGCAAGTCCACTTTTTGAGCAAATATTTTATTGCTTACAAACCAGCTTAATGTAACGCAGAAATACTCATTTACTTCAGCAGCTTCACTATTATCAACTGCTGACAGTCCATCATACCAATTGTGGATTTGAGATTGTGGATTAACAGTAGAGGAAGGGTAGCAAATCGTATTAATCAGTTTCAATAGATGTCTGAACCTACCCCTACATTAATAAGCTGTTCCATGAATCTCAAGCAATTACCGGATTTTTTGAGGAAATACTCAACCGTTGTTGATGTGTAAAGTTGTGTAGTGCTTTAAGTGGTTCTATTTTTGTCAGAGAATATACATTTTGAAACGATGACTGAGTTATGTAGTGCTTTAACTGTTTATATCTCTGTCAAAGAAAATAAATTCTGGAACTGTGGATAAGCTATGTAGTGCTTTAACTGTCTATGTCTCTGTTCTAGAACTTATGTAAAGAACGATAAACACCCAGTGATTCCGTAATTTGATAGCTTTACTGGCAACGAATTCTCCCACCAGCGGTCTGACGTTACTGTTGTTAAACAAAGGAATGGACGTTGCTGAAAAATTCCATTGATTCTTTACGTCCACTACCGCGATGAGGGGCTGGTTGCTCTGGTTGGTTTGGTCCGGGTTTAGAATTGTCGGCTAGTAGCTCTCCTGAACCAGAATCAGCAATCAACAGAAGGGAAATGCCAGTGAAAACTGTTTCGTGGTTAAAAGCTAAGGAGCCGAAGACCAGACTCGATACTAAAAGTGAAATGGCAGCACGCATAGTAGATGTCTATTTTAGAACTCTCTACTTCACTGATACTTAGCTTTTCTCTAATGATCCGGACGATTTATAAAAAAGTATTGTATTTAACTGCAAGAAAACCAATTTTATACTTCGTCGATATGTTCGACAAGTAGCCAGTTACCAGATAAATTGGCATGACCCCAGACAGCAAGCTTTTGATTTTGGCTTAGGAGTTGCAATTGCTCATCCACGCAAGATTCCAAGGTTACAATCTGCCAAGTTCTCGGTGATAATTCAGTTGAATTTGTGATAGTAAATCTATAATCTTGTTGGTCTAGGCGATTAAAAATGCCTATGAAAGAATCAAGATTCAAGTAATCACACTGATTAGCCGATAAACAAGGGCAATTACCATTTGCAGGATAAGCTTCTGGATTGTCTAAATAATGAATTTGCCAGTCTAGCCACTCTGGATGGTTGATGGGTAAATTGAACAGGGGAACAATTGCTGTTGGACATTGTTCATCAGTTAATAAAGCTGTTTGCAGCATCCTCACGGGCAAATCCCTGGGCTGACAGTTTAACTCACAACAAAGAGCAGCAGCCATACCCGCAGCTTGGCCAATGCCCATAACTATCGGTTGTAGTCTAGTTGACCCATTAGCAATATGGGACACGGAAATATTTTTTTCACAAACTAGCAAACCATCTGTAGACTTAGGAATCAGAGAGCGATAAGGAATAGTGAAGGGCGTTCCAGTCCAACGTCCCCCCCAGCGAATAGATTTAGGTTGCAGTGAGAACTTCACACCCGGATAATGGTGATCATTGGCGTAGTTACCAATAGCAACCGCATCATCAAACTTAGCTGCAACTCGACCGTCTGCAATGGGCAGAATATCTTGCTCAGAGACGGTAACAAGTCCCTCTAAGCGGCGACTTTCCCGAAAATAGGGATGAAGTGCAAAAGCTGGAGAGAGACTAGGAAAAACTCCTTGTGCTAAACCGTAGCGTCTACCAAGGTGAGTTTGAAGAAAATGGGCAAAGTTTTGACTATGCCAGAAACATTCTTGGTTAAACTCACGTCTTGCTATGTTTGACTCTATCAAACGCCCGACATCTTGGCCGTAGTCGTTGCCACAAATAGGCCAGTTGATCATAAACCAATTGGCGGGCAAACGTCCATAGTTCAAAAATTTTTCTGCCCCATAATCATCCCAAGCCCCTGTAAACAAGGATGGTTCATAATTAGGCGCTCTTGGAATTTCTGCGGCGATACTTTCGCCAAAATCTTCCATGACTACCACCCAAGTTGGTGATTGTACGGGGTATTCTTCTGTAAGCGAGTTAAAATTTTCTGGGGCGCTAGGTTCTCCCCATTCTGACTTCAGTTCCCAACCCCAACGGTAAGGGACTTCTCCTAAAGCTAATAAATCTCCTAATTCTGTACCATCAAGAATAATTTTGGCGTTGACGGTGAAATCTGCAAAGCGCACACCTATAATACGGTCTTCTCTCCGTAAAACTTCTATAGGTGCTTTCCCGGAAATCCATTGCAGATTCGGTAATTCTTTCACCCAGGCTGCAAAAATTTCTGCACCTATATGGGGTTGATAACTAAAAAAACTCACCCAACTATTATCTAGTCCTCCTGGTTGTCTTTTTTGTAGTTCTTTGATAAAAGACCCCCATAAACCAGTTTGAAAAGATTTTAATTCGTTTCCATCGGGTGCAGATACGCCAGCAGATGTTAACATTCCGCCTAACCAGGAAAACTCGCTGACGAGGATAGTTTTAGCGCCTCTGCGTGCTGCTTGGATAGCGGCCGCAGTTCCGCCGGTTCCTCCTCCGACTACTAGGACATCAGTTGTATAAATTTCATTCATATCATTCAATATTAAGTAAAAGGCAATTTATAATACAACAAAATTGAGAATCTTCTCAAAATTGTAGGTTGAGTTAAGCAACAGCGCAACTCAAAAATCAATAAAAACTTTAGCAATAAATATGAATAACATATTACCCATTGGTGCTATTCTCCGTGATCGTTATCAAATCATAGATATTTTATCTACTAAAACCGGATTTGGTATTACCTATAAAGTTAAAGATCGAAATCATCCCAACCAAAGAATTTTAGTTTTAAAACAACTGAAAAAACCAACACCTGCAAGTTTAAAGATTGAACATTTACCCCTAGCAGAACAACAAGATAAAATCAATCAAGTTTGGTCTAACTATTTACGACTTTTTACCAAAGAAACCCAAGCATTGGCGAAACTAGGAGAAACATATCATCAAATTCCTACCATTCATGAACGGTTTACAGAATTGGGAGAAGAATTTTATGCACAAGAATATATAGAAGGACATTCTTTAACAGCAGAAATTCAACAGGGAAAGAAATTAGCAGAACATCAGGTTAAATCTTTGTTGATGGCAATTTTAGAAATTGTTGAATATATCCAAGACATCAAAAACAACAAAGGTTATGCAGTCATTCATCGAGATATCAAACCAGAAAATATTATTCGCAGAAGTGAAGATAATAAATTAGTCATCATTGATTTTGGTTTAGTCAAAGAAATAACATTTGTAGGAAGAAAAAATTGTTCTATTTTGGGAGGAACACCAGGATATATTGCACCAGAAATTGTATTAGGATTAGTATCTTTTGCTAGTGATATTTATTCTATAGGAATGATGGGGGTTTTTGCAATCACCGGAGAAGATCCTTCTTTTACACCCACCTTAGCTAAAACTTGGCAAACAAAAGCAAATGTTAGTGCTGAATTTGCTGATTTTTTAAATAAAATGATTTGTGAAGATTATACAAAACGGTTTCAAAATGCTCAGGAAGCGTTAACAGCATTAACAGCAACTAAAACACCACCAAAACCTCCAAAATCTCCTATTCCCTGGAAATTAATTATTAATGGAATTTCAGGAATTATCGTAATTATTGGTGTAGTCATAGCTGTAACGACTATATTCACAAAATCTGATGAGCAATTAATAGCTGATGGTAAAGAAAAATTAGGTCAATTGACATCCTCTGATCAAAAAGAATTAGTCAGTAGTAAACCTTTTGATATCTATAATTTTAAAAGTGAGAAAAGACAATATTTAACAGTGGAATTAGTTAGTAAAGATTTTCGTCCTGTTTTCACAATTCGTAAATTAGAGGATGAGAGTTTTATGAAAGTGGAAGATGTGGAAATTAAAGATAATAATTTCACCGCTTCTATTATGGTAGAAAAGGGTGAATATGAATTGAAAATTAAACCAGAAAATGAGGGGTTAGGAGATTATGTAATTAAAGCTTGGGTGACAGATATAGCAAGTGATAGGTGACAGATATCTCGTTATCTCGTTCCCAGTCAGAGACTGGGAATGCTTTATAGAGTCTCCGACTCGACTAACACGGAAGTCAGAGTTTATGACTCTACAAAAACGGAAGTCAGAATCTCGGACTTTACAAAAACGGAAGTCAGAGACTTCCATTATTCATTCCCAGTCAGAGACTGGGAACGAGGTTATTAATTCAACAATTATTTACAAAAAAATTATACAATAACAACAGTAAATTATACTATACTACAAGTAATGTTTGAATAACCCCAAATTTACCATTATGAAAAGTTATCGGTGGTTGTTATTTATCAGTTTGTTTATTGTCAATCTCATATTAACAGGATGCGAAGAACCTAAAAAAGTCGTTTTCTCCTGTGAAACAGACAAGAACGGAGAACACATCACCAAAGTTAAATACCAAAACAAAATAAGAGATTTAATAGAGTGGAAACGCACCGACTTTATCAAAGCTGGTTTTCCTCCACAACGGAGATGTGAAGAAGTCACACCAAAATTAAAAGATGCTTATGATAACGGAACTCTGCCAACTTTAACTTGGGGTTATTCGGAAGCGGAAAATAATCCTAATCAAAGATTTAAGTCTTTATGCACTACCACAGGAAAAGATTGTCATACTTTGATTTTAACATTGTTAGAATCAGATGATGCTGATAATGAATTGAAAAAATTTACTGCGGTGTTAAATGGTGATGCTTCCAGTGCATATCAAAATTCTTCCTGTGCAGTACCAAAACAAACAGGTGCTAAATTAACTTGTACGGTTGATATTTTCAAGGTGTTTAATAAATAAGGAGAAATAGCATCTACCATGAGACGGGATACAATTTTTTATCAATTATTCAAACAATTTCCCAGTTTAATTTTTGAACTGGTAGACGAAAAACCACCAGAAGCAGCAGAATA
>RDYJ01000079.1 GCA_004293145.1 Nostocales cyanobacterium
TGATGGGAAAAATGCCATGTTTGAACGCTTCACAGAAAAAGCCATTAAGGTAATCATGCTGGCCCAAGAAGAGGCCCGCCGTTTAGGTCACAACTTTGTCGGCACCGAGCAGATCCTCCTGGGTCTGATTGGGGAAGGCACAGGGGTGGCTGCCAAGGTGCTAAAGTCAATGGGTGTCAATCTTAAAGATGCCCGCATTGAAGTTGAAAAAATCATAGGTCGGGGTTCCGGCTTTGTGGCTGTGGAAATTCCGTTTACGCCACGGGCAAAGCGGGTTTTAGAACTATCCTTGGAAGAAGCACGCCAACTAGGGCATAACTACATTGGCACCGAGCATCTGCTGTTGGGCCTCATCCGTGAAGGGGAAGGTGTAGCAGCCAGGGTGCTAGAGAACCTGGGTGTAGATTTGTCTAAGGTGAGAACCCAAGTGATTCGGATGTTGGGAGAAACTGCGGAAGTTACTCCTGGCGGTCCTTCCGGTCGCACAAAAACCCCGACTTTGGATGAATTCGGCTCTAACTTGACCCAAATGGCCGTTGATAACAAGCTCGATCCTGTGGTGGGACGCGCCAAGGAAATTGAGCGTGTGATTCAAATTTTGGGTCGCCGGACTAAAAATAATCCAGTGCTGATTGGTGAACCTGGGGTTGGTAAAACAGCCATTGCTGAAGGTTTAGCCAGCCGCATCGCTAACAAAGATGTCCCCGACATCCTGGAAGATAAGCGTGTAGTCACTCTCGATATTGGTTTACTGGTAGCAGGAACTAAGTACCGGGGTGAATTTGAAGAACGCCTAAAGAAAATCATGGATGAAATCCGCTCTGCGGGTAATGTCATCCTGGTAATTGACGAGGTTCACACTTTAATTGGTGCAGGTGCGGCAGAAGGGGCAATTGATGCGGCAAATATCCTTAAGCCAGCTTTGGCGCGGGGTGAATTGCAGTGTATCGGTGCAACCACTTTGGATGAGTACCGCAAGCACATCGAACGGGATGCGGCCTTGGAAAGACGCTTCCAGCCTGTAATGGTGGGTGAGCCAACCGTTGATGAAACAATTGAAATTTTATATGGTTTGCGCGATCGCTATGAAGCACACCACAAATTAAAAATCTCCGATGAAGCTTTAGTCGCGGCGGCGAAATTATCTGATCGATATATTAGCGATCGCTACCTTCCAGATAAAGCCATCGACTTAATCGACGAAGCTGGTTCTCGCGTCCGCTTGATTAATTCCCAGCTACCCCCAGCAGCGAAGGAATTAGACAAGGAACTGCGGCAAATCTTAAAAGAAAAAGATGATGCTGTCCGTTCTCAAGACTTTGACAGAGCCGGTGAACTGCGCGACAGAGAAATGGAAATTAAAGCGGAAATCCGCACCATTGCTCAAACTAAAACCAATGCAGCCGGTGGTGACGGTGTTGAACCTGTAGTCACAGAAGAAGACATCGCTCACATCGTCGCTTCTTGGACAGGTGTACCAGTGAACAAACTCACTGAATCTGAATCTGAGAAATTGCTGCACATGGAAGACACCTTACATCAGCGCCTCATCGGTCAAGATGACGCTGTGAAGGCTGTTTCCCGTGCTATTCGTCGCGCTCGTGTGGGTTTGAAGAATCCAAATCGACCAATTGCGAGTTTTGTCTTCTCCGGTCCAACTGGGGTGGGTAAAACTGAATTGGCTAAATCCTTGGCTTCTTACTTCTTCGGTTCTGAAGAAGCAATGATTCGCTTGGATATGTCCGAATACATGGAGCGTCACACCGTCAGTAAGTTGATCGGTTCACCTCCAGGTTATGTCGGTTACAACGAAGGTGGTCAGTTAACAGAAGCTGTACGCCGTCGTCCTTACACTGTGGTGCTGTTTGACGAAATCGAAAAAGCACACCCCGATGTATTCAATATGCTGCTGCAAATTTTAGAAGATGGTCGTTTGACCGATGCTAAAGGACGCACAGTAGACTTTAAGAACACATTGTTAATTTTGACCTCTAACATTGGTTCTAAGGTGATTGAAAAAGGCGGTAGCGGTATTGGTTTCGAGTTTGCTGAGGATCAGACCGAATCTCAATACAACCGGATTCGTTCTTTGGTGAATGAGGAACTGAAGCAATACTTCCGTCCTGAGTTCTTGAACCGTCTGGATGAGATTATTGTCTTCCGTCAGTTGAATAAGGCTGAAGTTACCCAAATCGCCGAAATCATGCTCAAGGAAGTGTTTGGTCGGTTGACGGAAAAAGGCATTGTCTTAGAAGTCACAGACCGCTTCAAGGATCGCTTGATCACGGAGGGTTACAGTCCTAGCTACGGTGCAAGGCCATTACGTCGGGCAATTATGCGCTTGTTAGAAGATAGTTTAGCGGAAGAAATTCTGTCTGGACGCATCAAAGACGGTGATACTGCTCTTGTTGATGTTGATGAAAATGGCATTGTTCAAGTTAGTTCTCAACAAACACGGGAGTTGTTAACCCCTGTTGAGTCTTAGTTAGGTTTTTTTAAATTTTAATTAAGCGGTGGAGGATTTCGGTTCTCTACCGTTTTTTTTTGTTTTTTTCTCACGCAGAGGCGCAGAGTCGCAGAGAGGAGGAAGGGAAAATGTCGAAGTTGAAATAAACTGAGTAATGATATAGTCTGAGATTTGTATAATAAATTTTCGCGTTTTTAGATCAAGATTTATAATATAGATGTACTACACTGCTTCTCAAGGATAATTATGTCTATCCAGTTTCGGTTTCACCCAGAAAAAGCTGTAGAAGCAGCAGCTATACTTTTAAAGCTGCATTGTAAGCCTATGAAGTATTTAGGCTTGCTAAAAATGCTCTATATAGCTGACCGTATTGCATTACAACGCATTGAGCAGCCAATTACAGGTGATCATTATGTATCAATGAAATATGGTCCTGTTCTTAGTGGTGTTTATGATCTAATTAAAGGTAAACCTATTGATGATGCTCTACCTCTGTGGTCTGAGTACATTTCTCCTGGTGATAAGAACTTTGTTTACTTAGTCAAAGATCCAGGAAATGATGAACTATGTGAAGAAGAAGAGGAGATTCTTCAAGAGGTATATCAAAGCTTTGGACATATTGATCCATTTCATGTTGCTGAATGGACTCATGATTTACCAGAGTGGAAAGATCCTCATGGTTCTGCTATTCCCATTTTAGTAGAAGAGATTCTGAAAAATGTTGGTAAAAGTGAGGAAGAAATTGAGGAAATTAAACAAATAGCACTGAGGGAAGCATATTTAGATGAGGTGCTAAGTGTCTAGTGTTTCTATTAGCATAGGAGATGTATTTTTGATTGATACACCTCCTAATGGCCAACATTTTTATGTCGCAATTGCAAAAACTTCTGGTAATAAATATTTATTTGTTAATTTAACAGACAAGAAAAATAATTCTGAAAGAGTTTGTGTTTTAACACCAGATCCGAGTTTACCAAGTTTTATTAAAAAGGAATCTATTATAGCTTACTATTTTGCTCGTGAAATGGATGCAAATGATCTTGCTATTTGTATAACTTCTGGTAGTCCTATTCCCAAAGATTGTTTATCTGCTGATATTGTTTCACAAATTCAACAGGGTGGATTGATTTCTAAGAAGTTGAAGAATAAATATAAAACTGCGTTGAAGAATTTTTTAGGAATTGATTAAATTAAACTTAATAATGGGAAGGGTTTACTTGAAAATCAAGAATAACTGGAAATTTACAGAAGTATGGATAGATCCGATGTTATCACCTCCATACATTCTGTTATTACTTTGTGATGGTGAGGGAAATTGTCAAGTTTATGATCCTAAACAGGGTGATAAGGTTGTATTTTCTAGTAATAATTATGAAGCAGCTAAGTTATGGTTATTAGAAGATGAGTATGAGCCGGTTGAAGGTAGGCTTTTAGCTGGGGAATTAGTAAATTTTTAATTTCGCGCAAAGACACTAAGGAGCAAAGTCGCAAAGAAAAGGGAGAGGAAGAGGTTATTGTGTAGGATAAAATATGATTTTAAAATAATATAACCAACGTTATTATTTTAGAATTTTACCTATTTCTTGAATAAACCAATTCATTGTATCCTTGATTTGTGCATAATCTTGTTTTTCAAAAAAATCTTTAAGTTCATTTTGAGGTTGAGACTTATGTAAAAAAATCTTGAAATCATTTCCTAGCGAATGTCTATATGTAGTTCTATTGCTTTCAATATGTTCTACAATTGAATTAGGATCAAAATATTCATCTTTTAAATCATATAAGATAATATAAGCATATCCTTTTTCAATCTCACCAGTAATGTTTGGATTATATTGATGACGATAATCTACAAATATAGAAAATATATCTTGTATTTCTTTTTTAAAAACAGTCTTTTTTAATTCTTGCAGCTTTATTGTTATCCTCTTACCTTTAATTTCAACTCTGTTTAATATTGACCTACCTTTAGAATCTCCATGACTGGCAATATCCCTAATATTCATAATATTATTAATAATCTTCTTGTATTTTTTATCTTCTTCTCTTACATTTTCAAAGAAATAGTTTAATCTCTTAAATTTAGAAGATTTAGTATCTTGAATATTGTCTTTATTATATTCTATTATAAACTTATTAAGTAAAACTTCTATTTGTAGACATACTCTACGGCAATACTCTCCAAAATCTTTGTTCATGATAGCATTAACCGCTTCTTGATTTTCTTTTTCAAGTTTTTCCCTCATGGATTGATATTCTGATATATTTAGCCATTCATGATTTGAATAATTAATCAAATGTATTTGATTTAAATCTAATTTAATTTCTTCTCTAGATAACTTTTCTATATATAAAGAAATACTTTGTAAGTTTAAATTTATTTGTTCCAGTAATATTTGTTGTAAATTATCCATCAATTAATCCTCACCATTTTTGTTGACAATTGATAACGTAGCTAGAATTTTATACTGGTTCATGTATTTTTGATAAATAGAATTTTCTTTACCTTTAACCATACCTATAAACTCAATTTTTCCCCTTAATACCTGCTTAAATTTTAGTTTTTGTTTTATAGGTAATCTTGACTTAGATACATATTTATCTAAATATTCATTTTCCGCAGCTTCAAGTCCAAACTTAGCCCAAGCATAAAGCATTGCTCTAACTTGACGCACATATTTTCTATCAACATTAGGAAAAAGATTAGTTGTTAATCCTGTTACTTCTTGATGATTACCTTTCACTTGGAGTCTAATTTTCTGCTCATTTACCTCAAACCCATTTTCATGAATAATTGCTAGTAAACGATTACCAATAAAAACTTTTTCTGTATCTTCTCCAGTCAATACGTATGCTAACTTATTAGGAAATTTAGGTAACGTTGTTGAAAAGGTAATATCATCTGCGTATCTTGTATAAGTAGCTTTACAATCTTTAGCTAACCTTTGTAATTGACTATCCATTTTGGCACAAATCATATTAGTAATTATTGGTGAAGTTGGTGCGCCTTGAGGTAACTGATTGTTGTAACAACAAATTTGTGCCAAAACTGTCGCTACATCTGGAGGTAAATTATAAGGGGTAGCCATTAACATACCCCGCACCCGACCAAAATTAATAGAAGGGAAAAAATCTTTTAAATCAATATTGAAAACATAGCATTTTTTACAATGAGATTGAGCATTAGTTACAATATTTTTCCCATTTACAAAACCATGTACTGATGGCTTTGTTTGATATACAGCTTGTAAAACTTGATTAAGTTTTTTCTGAATAATTTTAATTGCAGTTATCGGAGTTGATATTTGACGAATACCACCAGATTTTTTGGGAATTTCAAAAGTTGTGTAACGATGCTCAGATTCAATAAGATATATATGATGGACAAGATGATCATAGGAAACTTCTAAAAGTTCTGCTATATCCAATACCCTTCTGAGATCATAAAATTTTTCTCGTAAAGTTTCGGATGTGAGTTTTAGAAGTAACTGAGAGTCTTGTTGCATTATATTCGTAATGGATAATTAAGAAAAAATATCACTTGCGGATGTATTCTAACTTTACGCTCTCCTTTTTTTCCGATTCCAGGAGAAGGAAGGCGAATAAGGCTGGCTAACCGTGAAATACACCGTCGCAGGATCAACAACGGAAATCAATACTTGTTACCGCAAGTGATTTAAGTAGCTAGTATAAGCAATCATCTTAAGTTGATGATTTACATTTAGCTGTTGTATATTGTACTGTTAAATGCACGCAAATAGTCAAGTAGCAAATTTGTAAAATTTGTAAAACTTAATAAAATAGTTTTAAAATTGTAGGTTTGTGATCGCTCCTAGTTAGATAATAGTGGGAGAAGTGCGATCTCATCTGTGAAAATTACCTGGTTACTCCCTAGAAATATGATTTAACTCCCCAGGTAAAATCACTGGAATTTCTGAACCTAAAAATCCAGACACATCACGAGTTACAATCACATCTACCATTGATTTAATAGCACAAGCATACTGCACAGCATCCTCAAAATCTTGAAAATTTAAAGCTACTGCTGTTTCTAAAATATTTTTATCAACTGTGCAAATGTGTAAATCTGTGAGAATTTGAGAAATTGCATCTTGAGCAACTTTTACACCTGCGGCTTTACGAATAATATAATAAATATTAGTAATTGTAGTAGCAGCAATAAACCCTATAATCTCACCTGCATCAATTTTTGCAAATAACTTAACAGTATCTTCTACAAAAGGTTCTCGTTCCAGCAAAAAATCTAGGACTATATTCGTATCAATAAAAATTCGCTTCATTGGTATTTTTCAGTTAGATAAGTCGCATAATCTCCATTAATATTCTCATCATTTGAGATATTTACACTCTTAGCAATACCACGCAGTCGAGATAAATTACCCTTCTTTGAAACTAATTGAGTTTCTTGTTGTATGGATTCTAATAGAGTTTGTACCAATTCCCAGCGTTCACTAATTGGTAACTGTAATACTTGTTTTTGCAATTCTTGTAATGTCATGAGATGAGAAGATGTCAAAAATTATTCATTCTAATTATATATCAATTTAGCTGGATTTTCAGATATATATTCATCGACCTTTTCCTTTAACTGGTAATTAATCATGCAAATCACTATTTCACCACATCTACAAAGTACATATAAATTAATTCAAAATGCTTTCCCCAAGGGAATAGAATCACAATCTTATTTACCGCTTTTATCATTACTCAGTGAAGAAATGTCAGATAGGAATTTAGCTGAAGTTGTAGCTTACTATAGCGGTAAAGATTATAGTGTTGTTCTCAATGATGTATATCGGGTACAGTCAATTGATGTACCCACATCTGAAGCCATTGCTCATTTAAAAGAAAGATTACTTGTTTGTGGTTATGAACAGTGCCTTGAGGAAGGATAAACTGTACTGCTAATCAATTACAATAAATACATAATCAATCACGAAAAAGGATGAAACAAAATGCAAGCCATTCTCCTCAGCAGCGAAGAAGTCGCCAAACGTGCCAAAGAATTATATGACAATAGCATTCGTCAGCAAGTAGAAACAGCAGAAAACATCGGTAAAATGATAATCATTGATATAGAAACTGGTGAATATGCTATTGATAAAACAGGCATAGAATCAGCGCATTATTTACGGAATAAAAACAGATTTGCTCGACTCTTTGGTATTCGCATTGGTTATAAAGTTGCTGCCTCCTTTAGTGGAGAAATGGAGCGTGATTATCGGTGATAACTGGTATTATTAAAAACGGGCGTGCAACTGTCAATGTTATATTTCGATTGCCGGAACAACCAGATTTTACAATTGAATTTGTGATTGATACAGGTTTTACAGAATTTCTTTCCTTACCTCCCGCAGCAGTGAATCTTTTGGGATTCCCTTTTGTCTATGATATGTATGCAAATTTAGCAGATAATAGCCGTGTGCTTTTACCAGTACATCAGGCTACTATTATTTGGAATGGTGAGGAAAGAGAAGTTAATGTTTTAGCTACAGGAAGACTGCCATTATTAGGAACTGCTTTACTTGATGGTTATGAGTTATCTATCCAATTTACAGAAGGTGGTTTAGTGACAATTGAAGAGTTATAGTTAAATGGTTTTTATTAAGTGCGATCGCTTAGTCTGATGCTGCGATCGCCATCCTAAATTTCCCCTTCTAATCCTCCACATATGCTAACTTTAAAGGATACAAAGGCTCAGAACCATTTAATTGCCAAATTCTAAACACCAACGCAGAAGCTACAGTTAACCACACACAGGAAAAAGATAAAATCATTCCGGCTAAAGGAACAGTTTGCCAATAAATTGCTGTGACAATAATCGCAGATAACCAAGGTCCTAAAATCACTACAGGAACAGCAGCACCTAATCTGCGTTCTACGGTAAAAATCGTATTCCAAGTATCCCCTAAAGCCAGATGTACCACAAATACAATGAAAGGTAATACTAAAAATTGATGATTTATTTCCTGCCAAATTAATACAGAAGAAATGACCCGCAAAACAGCAATTAGCATCCAAACTATGGGAAATGCTAAAGGTGGTGGCGACCATCTAGGTCTAATTACTTGATCATAAGTTGTTCGAGAACGGGTATTATCTAAAAGTGAAAAAATGCGAGAGCGAATACTTAATAAAGCAAAAAATAAAGCAGTTATTAAAGTGCTGAACCAACTGGGAAAAGAAGAGTTTTGATCAATCAACATTACTAATTTCTCCATTCCCAGCAACACAAGAATCATCACTCCTATTTGCAGGATAGTTCCTAATTTATAAACTAAAACTGCTTTGATATCTAGTTCTTGTGTAGCCGCTGATGTATTTAGAGACTGTTGTTGATTCCCAGGTTTTATCCCCATCACTGTGTTGACAAACTGTTCAAGAATTCCACTATGATTTGGTTGATTCATAATTATCAAGATGGCGTGTAGATTGTAGTTAGTAATAATAAGTCATTATATTGTATAGCTATTTTATCAAAATGTAAACTTTTATCTCTTCAGAGAAATTAAAAATATAAATGTAATATAATAAAATTAGGAAGTTTTAATATATAAGATATGAGAGATGTTTGAACGTTGGTGATAATCAACAACATACCATTTTAAACGGCGATGTGGTCAGCATTTTATCAAATCATATTGCTTCAGAATCAGTTGATTTAATTTTTATCGATCCTCCTTATAATATAATATATGTAATAAAATTGGTAACTAGTACCCAATCAATGCCTTATTTTGACATCTATTTGAGAAAAAAATTAACTATTCTCAGTCGCATAATATGGCATTATGATAGTTCTGGAGTAAAAGCTACAAAATACTTTGGTTCAATGTATGAACCTATTCTTCATTGTGTCAAAGATAAAAAAATTATATTTTTAATGCAGATGATATCAAAATTGAAGCAAAAACGGGCGCACAACGTAAATTAATTGATTATAGAAAATCTGTCCCAACTCCCTATAATACAGAAAAAGTACCCGGTAATGCTTGGTATTTTCCCCATGTGAGATATCGCATGGAAGAATATGAAAACCATCCTTCCCAAAAACCAGAGTCATTTTTAGCAAAAAACCAGGACATCTGAAAATATGAACAACAAAATCCGCTCTGTCATAGTTGATCCCAATGTACCAGGGCGCTTGGCCTTGGGTGAGGTGAATGCACCCACACCAGCCACAAATGAAGCATTAGTAAGAGTTTCAGCAATTTCTCTCAATCGCGGAGAAATCAGACGCGCTTCCACAGCCCTAGCAGGGTGGCGGCCTGGTTGGGATTTAGCGGGTATCGTGGAAACTCCCGCCGCCGATGGTTCAGGACCATCCCAGGGGGTGCGGGTGGTCGGTTTTCTTCCCGGTGGTGCTTGGGGAGAACTGGTATCCGTACCTACAAATGCTTTAGCAGAAATACCACGTACAGTATCTTTTGCTCAAGCTGCCACACTCCCCGTAGCTGGTTTAACAGCCTATCATGCCCTTAAAAAAGGTGGTTTTCTCCTCAATAACTCCGTATTAATAACAGGTGCATCTGGTGGCGTTGGTAACTTTGCTATCCAACTAGCGCGGTTAAGTGGTGCTAAGGTGGTGGCACAGCTGCGTCAAGCTAAATATGAAGCCATAGTCAAAGCAGCAGGAGCGCATCAAGTAATCATAGATGAAGATATTGCACCTGCACAAGAATACGGACCCTATCATTTAATCATTGATTCTGTAGGTGGTAATGTTCTGGGTAAAGCTTTGGGTTTTTTAGGCACAAATGGCAAAGCTGTGGTATTTGGTACAACCGCAGGACGAGAAGTAACTTTTAACGCAGGTAATTTTTATGCCCTGGGTGGTGCGAGTATATACGGTCTAATTGTCTTCCACGAACTCAAACAAGAACCGGCATCTGTGGGTTTAAAGTGGTTAGTAAAGTTAGTAGAATCTGGCCAATTACGTCCTCATATTGATATTGAAGCTCCTTGGACAGAAATTGCTGATGTAGCTCAACAACTGGTTGATAGAAGTTTTCCAGGTAAAGCAGTTTTGCACCTTTCTAATTGATAAAAAATTTTGAGAACATTGCTGGTATCATTTTCGCCTAATTGCTTATAATAAGCTTATGGCTGGCTGCTAAATGATTTTTGTCTACCAATTAGCAATTACCAATTAGCAATTACCAGCCAAACAGATATGATAACTATTCAAACTAACATGATATAAAATGATTAAACTCGACCAGTTTTTAAAGTTATTAGGTATGGCTTCAACTGGAGGTCAAGCCAAAATCATGATTATTGATGGTAACGTCAAAGTCAATGGTGAAGTTGAAACCCGACGGGGACGGAAATTAGTGGAGACTGACACGGTAACAGTCGCTGGTAAAACTGTTGCTGTTGGTGATGTAGTTCAATAAGTCGCACCTGACGGTAAAGTGAGAATTTCTACACCATCTTCCGTCACTGCAATGGTATGCTCAAATTGGGCGGAGAGTTTGCGATCGGCTGTTACCGCAGTCCAACCATCACTCAACATCTCTACCTCATAAGTTCCCTCATTAATCATTGGTTCAATGGTAAACACCATCCCCGGCCTCAATCGCTTGCCTTTACCCCTTGTACCATAGTGGGGAATATCCGGTGCGGTGTGGAAAATATTACTAATCCCATGTCCGACAAAATCCCGCACCACAGAAAAGTCATGAGCTTCTGCATACTCTTGAATAGCAGCGCCAATATCACCAATTTTCGCTCCTGGTTTTACCTCAGCAATACCTAAGTGCAGACATTTTTCTGTTACTTCTACCAACCTTTGGGTTTTAGGTGCAGCACTACCAACAATAAATGTCTTGGATGTATCACCGTGATAACCATCGACAATCGGTGTCACATCAATATTGATAATGTCACCTTCCTTGAGGATTTGTCTAGCATGGGGAATACCATGACAAATTACCTCATTCACACTGGTACAAATTGACTTAGGATAACCCTTATAGCCTAACGGTGCGCTTTTTGCTCCCTGTGCTTTTGTCCATCTTTCCGCTTCATCATTGATTTGTAAGGTACTCACACCTGGTTTTACCAAAGGTTCTAAATGTTGTAACAACTGCGCTGCTAAACGTCCAGCCCGACGCATTTTTTCTATTTCTCGTTGGGATAAAATAACTATCTGTTCGGTTTTCATTTATTTACGACTCTTTTGTTAAAAATATAGTTATACCTGTTTCTGCCGCTCTACGTGCTGCATCTGCTACTTTCAAAGTATACAAGCTGGCTTCTGGGGTTACATACAAAGAATTGCCATGAAAAAGATGATCTAACACCATTTTTGTATCTTTAGCAAATAATCCCCGGCGAGTGCCGATCTCAATCAACTTTGTTTCTTGTTTTTGAACTAAAATCCCTGTATCACCATCCAGAATTAAACCCCCATTTTCCCCATGAATTTCCATCTTCCGTTCTGACTGCCACAGAGTTTCACCTTTACCATAAATAACTTGAGCTAACAAGCCATTGGTAAAACATAATTGCGCCATACAAAGACAAGTTTGATGATAATTTGCTTCTGTTTCCCAATATCGTTGATGACAGTTAACAGTGAAGACTTCACCAAATAAATCAGTCAGCCGATGTAAACGAGATAGCGCACCCACTAAGGGAAAGCCGAAATATTCATTGAGATAAGTCCACCTGCGGGGTGCAGGATGTTCGGGTTTAATGGTACTGTAGCGGACATAAAACAATTGACCAAGTGGGGCTAAGTTTTGTTTTAAAGCTTGATGCCAACCACCTAAAAGCTCAATATGTTCGACGTGCAGGAGTTTATTTTGCGCTTTGGCTAAAGCAATCAGTGCTTCTGCTTCCTTGACATCCACCGACAGGGGATACTCGACAATTACGTGTTTGCCGTTAGTCAGGGCTGCATGAGTTATTTTACCATGATCCCGATTAATTGTGGAAATGACCACTAAATCCAAGTCTTCCCGTTCTACTAGCTGTTGCCAAGAATGGATCACCTCTGTTTGATATGCTTGAGCAAAAGCTGCTGTTTTTTCGGGATTATGTCCAGTGATCGCTACTAAATGTGTGCGCGGATCTTGCTGCAACGCCTCAGCCCGGAGTTTTGCCGCATACCCAGTACCAACTAAACCCACCCGCATGGTTGTATTTGCCAAAGGTGGCTCAAAATTATACATAATTTTTACCAGTTCTGTTTGTTGGGTTTTTGGATCTACAGAGCCATATTGTGTCACTACTCCAGAGCCAGAGGTTGCGCCAAATAAATTTGGTAGAGACGTTCCGCCGGAACGCCTCTTAACCGGAAACATAAAACGCATCTTGATCAAGAGAGTGTCATCAATGCCATAGGCATTCTATCAAAAACCAACCCCAGAACAAGGGTGTAAGGCTAGGGTGTAGGACATGAATAACCCCATATTTAAAATCATGGGTTGGAAATCAGGACTCTGTATTGATTGAACCCATTGTTTGCAAATATATCTTTTCAGTTTTTACATAAATAAATATAGGGATTCTGACTAGCTGTAAACCTTTTAGCTTTCCTGACCTTGACTATGTTTTCAGCCACCCAAGCACAAAAATAATGCCCACATAAATGTTTTTGCCATCTATCTAGACGATGATTTTATATAACTAAAACTTATTGTTAATAATTAACTAAATTTCATTACTAATCGTGGCCAATTTTCGGTTACAACGTTGAGATTTTCCCGTAGTATCAGAATTGAAGCAAATAAAAACCAAAAGCTGATCCCTTCAGGTAAGCCGTAAGTTTTGCTGAAGAATAGCTTATACTGCCGTTGTCACAAGAGAGGAATACTAAATGGCTACTTACCAAGTCACATTAATCAACGAAGCTGAGGGTTTAAACAAAACTATTGCTGTTGACGATGATACTTATATTTTAGACGCTGCTGAAGAAGCTGGTCTAGACCTGCCTTACTCTTGCCGTGCTGGCGCTTGCTCTACCTGTGCAGGTAAAATAGTTTCTGGTACAGTTGACCAATCTGACCAATCATTCTTAGATGATGATCAAATCGAAGCCGGATATGTATTGACCTGTGTTGCATACCCAGCTTCTGACGTGACCATCCTCACTCACAAAGAAGAAGACCTGTACTAAGATTTGGTCTCTGGTATATTTACAAATCGTCACCGCTATACTGCTGACACGGTATGGCGGTGGTTTCCCAGGGTAAATTCTGGGATTTACTCTTTCTAGACTAACTCAATTAGCTGCCTGTTTTGGTAGCTGAAGATGTTAAAAAAGGGTTAATATCATTACTAAGAATTTTAATTTCTGTGCCAGGATAATAGAACTGAAGAATTTTGGCGCTTGACCATCCCAACTTGGCTAAGTTTTGAGCGCCTGTTTGACTTAAACCTACTCCATGTCCCAGCCCTCCACCGATAAAGGCGTATCCCCACACATTCGTTTGGCCTTTGTTGAGAGGTTGGAGATAAAATAGTGTGCTGCGAGGAGCAGCAAAGGCGCTGCGAACCTCATCTTTATGCAGGGTAAAAACGCCGATATCCGTTTTTACCGCCAAATCCAAAATGCGACCACTTTGGCTACGCTTGGTTACAGCCAGCGCTTGGATGGTCTTAAATTTGGCATAGGGACTCTTTTTTACGCGCAAAAATTTTTGTAAGTCTTTGGTAATATCCTCTAGGCTGGTTTGTTTATGCCAACGGAAGACATCCCATGTACTTTCATTAAATCCTTTTTGCTGGTTAATAAACTGCCGAAAATTATTTTCGTCGGCTAAACTTTTCTGGGATAAGTTCCAAATATTTGTAGCCGCATCTACTACTGGCCGCAGATAAGGACGATCTTCTCCGTTCCAAACATCACTAAAAAAAGCAGTCACCCCTCCTGTGGTTGAAGAATATAGGGCATCTACTAACTCGTTATTATAGGTTAGTACTATACCTTTTGTCGCGGTGATCGCTTGATCTGTGGTCTGAGCTACTCCATTCAAACCATCATAAACTTGACAGTGTGTATCTGCACACAATTGATAGTCATCAACAGCAAATCTCCGTAAATTGCGGAGAGCATAGGTACGAGCAAGAACAGCTTGGGCTTCTAAGGATGCTTTTGGCGCAGTTGTACCAATTTCATAAGGTAACACCCCACGTAAGTAGGTTTCTAAAGGAACTTGATTCACTAAAGAGTATGTGCCGTAAGCATTAGGCTGTAAGTTCAACCTCCCTGCGTAAAGACGCGGTTTCTGGCTGTTTTCGCCTTTCTGGACGCGAATCAGGTGTTTGTCGGTGCTAATTTCCAGCAGATTCTCTTGATAGCGTTTACCATTGATTTTCCAACTAACTCGTGGCACTTGTTTGAGAATTTGGGTGTCTAAATATGGCAGTTTCTGTCCTGATAACTGTATGCTCTGTAATAACAATCGTCTTATTAAAGGACTGCTATAAACATCTCGTTTAGCCCATACTTGCCAGCGTTCGGGTTGGGCTATTTCCACTTCTATGCCCTGAGAACGCCAGTTTTTGGCACTGTCTTCCGCTGTTTCAAAGGTGCGGAAGTCTCCTAATACCACTACCTCCTGTATTTTCGGTTGAGGTAAGGTTTCCATGACTGTTTCTAGCTCAATGGGGTTGGCAGTGACTAGGGTTTGCTGCTGATTATTGACTGAAAACTTGAGCTTTAAGCGATCGCCTCTGGTTGGTGAGAGTTGTAGCTTGGCTGTAGGTGTCGCTCCAAATCGCTGGATAATGCCAATTTTCAATTCTACATCTTGGTTATTGTTGACAGGACTTGAGGCCGCAGTCAGTCCTAATAAGCAAAATGTCGTCAGTATTTTGTAAGCAGAACGCCAGATAAAAATTTTCATGAAAACTCGATTTTGATCCCACAGTGAGGCTTTGGGGCAAATTTGAACTTGTTTTGTAGCGTTTTTGTTGTGTTGTGTATGCCATCCCATGATATCACCACCTGTTTTCTGTCAACTACTTGCAACTTAAAATCATAACGACTATGATTTATTCAGAAACCTAAAAATCCATTACATAGAACAACCACAAAATTTATACCTGTGGACAATAAATCTGGACGGGGAGATTGGTGAAACACCAAGCAAACCGCAAAATGCTCTATATGGATAGGAGGGTTTTTACTCAGATATCTACAAACAAGTTTTGTACTGTAGATAATAACCAAACTCAACAGGAAAATTCCTGATGGTGATACCAATTTTATGTTCGGGAAGATCGAAAAAACAGAAATTTAATTGAGTTATGAGGAGCAAAAAATTATGTCATCTACAATAAATGCCAGAAATCTAAATATCGGTATTGATGATGTGAGCAGAGCTAAAATTGCCGAGGGACTATCTCGCTTATTGGCTGACACATATTCACTGTATCTGAAAACTCATAATTTTCACTGGAACGTCACAGGCCCAATGTTCCAAACACTGCATTTGATGTTTGAGACCCAGTATACAGAATTAGCATTAGCAGTTGATTTGATTGCTGAAAGAATTAGGGCGCTTGGCTATCCCGCACCGGGAACTTATAGCGAATACGCCAAACTCAGTTCAATTCCCGAAACTCCAGGAGTTCCTAAAGCCAAGGAAATGATCCAGTTACTGGTAGAAGGACAAGAAGCCATAGTCAGAACTGCACGATCTATCTTCCCTTTGGTAGATGAAGTTAATGACGAACCTAGTGCAGATTTGTTAACTCAAAGAATGCAGGTACATGAAAAAACAGCTTGGATGTTAAGAAGTTTGCTAGAAGAATAGAGATTAAGGAAATGGGGTATAATAGATAACAATAATTTATCCCCCTTCCTTATGTCTGATGAAGATTTCACCCCTAAGTTGCAAAATTTAATGCAACGTGTGGGTATTTCTAGTTTTAAAAGTCTCAGTCGTGCGGCTTGTGTTTCCGAGCGGCAAATATTGTGTTTGCGACGGGGAAAGCTAAAACAGATGCGAGTTCAATTCTTGCTTAAACTCGCCGAAATACTACAGATATCATTAAGCGAATTAGTCACAATTTTTTCAACTGGGAGTTCTGATTCCCCAGTCATGCGTTTTGCTGTCACAACTCAGCACTCAGATACTGATGCAAAATTATTACAAGAAATTGCTGACTTAAAACAAGAGTATGAACGAATTCTGCTGAAGCTAGAACAACAGCGGGAGGTATTGCAGCAGGACTTTCAGCGATCAAGTTTGCGAATATTGGAGTCTTTATTGTTGTTCTGGCCGACAGCAGCACAGAAAGCTAGGGAAAATCCCCAACTGGAAGCGGTAAAAATGTTACCTTTGGTGCAGAAACCCTTGGAACAGTTATTACAGGCTTGGGGAGTGGAAGCGATCGCTTGTGTGGGAGCAGAAATACCTTATGATCCCCAATGTCATGAATTATTACAGGGAACAGCCCTACTAGGCGAAATCGTTAAAGTTTGTTATATTGGATACCGTCAAGGTGAAACTTTGCTTTATCGAGCTAAGGTCAGTCCTCTTGGATTCAGGAATTAATCCTAATCTTAACTCCTGATTCAGTTTTGATTATTTACTAGCTGAAAGTCATTGTTTATCAGTTCATGTTTAACAATTTTCTATGAATTTATTAGTAGAAAATTGCAATTGTTTATTGGGAAAATTATTTTTGACCAAATATTTGAATCATGGACAACTTTGGCTTGGGAAAAAGTTAGCTTTTTAAAAATTTACTATATTTGGTATATACTAGCTACAAGAAAACACCATTGATATCAATCAGAGTAACCTTATGAATCAGCAGGTGGAAGTTCTTACACTTCAACAGGATTTAAAAGCTGGAATTTTACCAGAATTTCAGCAAGATATTGCCCTAGTTATGCAAAGTGGCGTAAAAATTGTTGTAGTTGATTGTAAAAATATTACTTTTCTCGATAGTTCTGGTTTAGGCACTTTAGTATTAGCTTTCAAAACTCTCAAAGATGCAGGTATTAGAATGGTTCTTTGTTCCATTAATGAGCAAGTAAGGATGATATTTGAATTGACCAGTATGAATCAAATATTTGAAATCTTTCCTAGTCAAGATGATTTCCACGAGGTTTTACTCGCTAAAAATTAATCAAACTTAATTTGCAGGATAGATAAATCATCATCAAAGGCTTCTTTGGAGTTTAAATTGATTAAATAATTCAGTATATAATCAAGTTGGTAATCCACTGAATGTTGTAAACTAACTAATAGCTGAATAAAACTATCCAGACTCCAAAGAGTGCCATCTGATTTAGTAATCTCATAAGCGCCATCACTAAAAATGTAAAGATTACTGAATTGATCAATTTGGCAAACTGCATCCACATATTTTGCTTCAGGAAACATCCCCACCGGCATACCTGGTGTTTTTAAAAGTTTGATTTCCGTAGCAGTGGGAGATTTCCCAGATACTAATACTGCGGGTGGATGCCCAGCACTTGCATAAATTAACTGGCGATTTTTGCGGTTATAAACACCATACCAAATAGTAAAGTATTTATCATTTTGATAATTCATCTGAAAAGTATCATTTAAGGCTTTTAAAACTTGACTAGGTTGATAATAATTAAGTTCTTTGAGCGCACGGGAACGGAGTAAATTGAGTACAGATATAGAGGGGAGAGTGGCTCTGAGTCCATGTCCAGCAGTATCTAATAAATAGAGTGCCAGATACTCAGAATCAAGCCAATAATAATCAAAGCAATCTCCACCCAGTTGTCGAGAAGGAATAAATCGAGAATTAATATCCAGAGGCGTGGACATGGGTAAAGGTAGAAGAGATTTTACATATTCTGCGGCTTCTCCTAGTTCCGTTTCTAATAATAGCTTTTGGGTTTGTAAATCCCGATTTAACTGATGTAAACGTAATCCGGCTCTGACTCTAGCTTGAAGTTCGTTTTGCTCGATGGGTTTAGAAATAAAATCATCAGCACCAGCATCTAGTCCTTTGACACGATCTGCAACTGAATCCAAGGATGTTAATAAAATAAAAAATGTGGTGGATAACTTAGGATCTTTCTTAATGCGATCGCATACTTCCAGACCAGTTAAACCAGGCATGATCCAATCACAAATAATTAGGGCTGGAGGACAAGTAAGAGCCTGTAAAATGCCTTCCTGACCATTATTAGCAGTGATTACTTGATAACCCTGTTTTTCTAACATTCTTTTCAGAAGGATTTGGATGGAAAAATCGTCATCAATTACTAAAATTTGAAACATCATGGATGGTTTATACAATCAGTATTTTATGCAGAAATAAAAATAACAATACTAAAATACGGTGCTGACTAAATAGTTAGTAGGATGGACAAAACTACTAACTTGGGTTACCAAATCATTTTAAATAAGCCATTAATTTACCAACCTTTTGATCAATACCATCAAATCCAGCAAATTACAGAAACATGAATTACAAAACTGAAATTACCAATCAACTATCAAGGGGTTTTTAATCCTGACTATTGAATTCTCACTTCTGCGTTATTATGAAGATGCAAGAGGGTTAAGCCATAAAAGTATGATTTTTTCCAGCTGGTGTAAATCCCGATATACTTCTTGTTTGAACCATTGTCCTATAGCATCAAGAGGAGTAAAAGAATTTCCAGTTTGCCATTTAATCTCTTGTCCTAAAGGCGTGGTGTGATTTCCAGATAAGGTTTGTACTGTCACCATGGCTGGAAAACGATTTTGTAATATTTTTGTTAAAATGCCTGACTGATCTAAATTATCATTGCTAAACTTTATTAATAAATTGCGGCGGATATGATAACGTTCTTGCACAAGCTGGTTAGTTTCTAAGGGTGTGGGAGTAAACTCAATTGCCAAGGTAGAATTTAATTGTTCTACCAGAGGTATGGCATCCTTCGCTGTGTAGTTGTTAAAGGAAATGAGAATATTACCTGCTCGTTCTACTGGAAACAGACTACCAATAAGCAAATGGAGTTTACAGCCCATACTGTGTCCCATCCCATAGATTGGTAGGTAAAGTTTACGTATTTCCCCGGAATCATGTAAACGTTCTAGGGTGCGCTCAAAATTAAGCAGTACAGATTCAGCGATCGCACGATGATCTAAGGTGTTGACAAAAGGCGTAGCAATTACAACGTAGCCTTTAGCTGCTAACTGTTCTAGCAACCAGCGGTAAGTCAGGTGGGGTGCGGTAGCGACAAATGCACCCCCCAAAAAATGGACGATACCGATGGGATGACGCGGAATAATTACCCAGTTGCCTCTAATTTCTTTCCAATCCATGTCAATATGCGATACCTACGGTAAGCTAAGTAAAGGTTTGTTTCATATTCTTTAATGTTACTCTGTTCCTGCCAGAAGATTAACTATAATCTTGAAAAGGGTGTAATTTTCCGAAAATATCAATATATAGTCAGTTTGACCAAACAACTGTGCGCTCGCATACTGGATGAAAAAACATTAACTTCAGCATTCAGAGGTTAGCACTCAGAATACTCTTAAAATCAAAAAGCAACAGATTCGAGATTGTCTGAAAATTATCAAGCATGATAGTGAAAGCTTTATTTATTTGCTGAGGAATAATAAATTTTATATTCTCAATCCTTACAGATTAATTTGATTTATTAATTGGATTTTCACGCTGATTCTGTAACCTTCGCATTTCATATTGCACATCTAAAGCAATTTGCAAAGCTTCATTTAATAATCGGTCATGTTCAGTTGCTTCTTCAGTCAATTTTATAGAACTTAAAGTAGTTAAATTATTCGCAAATAATTCAGAATTAGTGAGAATAAAATTCTTGTTTTCTCGCAAAATTCTTTCGGTTTTTAAAGCGCGGACTAAATCTAATTTAGTCATGGTCAAAGCTTGAATAACTCTTTCTCTTTGCTGAATACCTACCTCTGGATTACCAGCTGCTTCTATTTGGTCATTGATATCTATCGCTTTAATAACAGCATTATATCTGGCAACATCATTGAGTAAAGTTTGCAAAGAATTTGTAATATTTTTTTTGAGAAATTTAGCTTTCGTCTTCCACAGTAAATATGATATAGTCTGGATAATACCACCAATCCAGATACTAGCTAAAATTAGTAATATCCCAGATGGTATATTGATAGAAACAGAAAATATTTTGAGAAAAATATCAAATAAGAGATATGAAAAAACCAAACCAGAACAGCCGATAAAAATTACCGTAGCTCCCTCAGAACCTTTGATTTTTGCTATCAATGATTTTCTCGATTGATTGAGAAAATTTGTAATGATCAACAATTTATTATGAACAGGTAAATTAGTCAATTGCTCTAATTCTTGATGACTAATTTCTAATCCTTCTAAATCATCACGCACAGTTTCCCCAACCTCAAAAAAATTTTAATCAACTCTAATATAGCAATCAAATTTTGAGAATGGTAAGTGCCATAGCACTTTATCAAAAATTTATCTCATACCAATTTTATCTGAGGCTGCACAGAATCATCAAAACCATTGATTTATCTGTGTTTATCTGCGGTCTATTATTCTTGATCTCCTAATTATATGCAGTTTCCTCTTAATTTGGTATCAATGGGATAAAAATTTATCAATTGCATACTCAAATTGTTTAATCGTTGGGATAACTGAGAGTAAATATTAATATTTATAAATAAATATATTTATTTAGAACTTACGCACTATACAAATTGGACATGATATGAATCAACGATCATTGGTGATTGCAGGCTGTTGGGACATCATATTAGGAAGGTGCGTCAAACT
>RDYJ01000080.1 GCA_004293145.1 Nostocales cyanobacterium
ATAACTTGGGGTGAATACAGATGACACAAGAATTAATTGACCTCAGAAATAGCATTGTAGAAGGACGTTACACAGATGCTTTGGCTATAGTTGACGAATTAGAGGGAATGAGTAAACAAGCAATTTTACGTAATATTCAGGCTTTTTTAAGGATTTTGTTGATTCATTTAATTAAAAATCAAATTGAGCAGAGATTAACAAATTCTGGGATTGCTTCAATTCGCAATTCACTAATAGAAATCAAAAAGATCAATCTCAAAGAGAATAAAAAATCTGATTACGTCAATCAAGATGAATGGCAAATTTACCTAGAAGATGAACTGACACCAGCAATAGTAGATGCAAGTTTAGAGGTGTTTAACGGTACTTTCAAACGAAAACAACTTTCACAAATGTTAAATAAACCCCAATTAATATTAAATGCAACTGAGTTATTAGTAATAACCTATAACTATACAAATCGCGAATTACCAGATGTCATAGATGATTACCTTGCTCAATTACCAGGGGGTGAAGATTGGGTTAATAGCTAGAAGTGTTGAATATTAATCAATTAATTAAAGCTGTGATTTTCGCAACCATCAAATTAGCAATTGTCACCGTATTTTGAATTTAATTATTAACAATAATCACAAAATCTTTTCAATTTAGAACAGGCAAGATGCCTGTCCCACAATAAAATTAATCTGACTTTTTGCCTAGTTGACGTTGCAATTGTTTGAGGGATTGATATATGTCTGGTAGACGGCTATAAACAGCAGATACTTTCAGGTATAATTTATGTGGTATGGCAGGAGAACCGGAGACTATTTCCCCTGGTGCAACATTGCTGTGAATACCTGCTTGAGCAGAGGCGATCGCCCCATCTCCAATTTTGACCTGATTCGCTATTCCGCTTTGTCCAGCTAAAATTACCCGATTTCCAACCTTCACACCTCCAGCCATCCCTGCTTGACCAGCAATGGCGCAACCAGAACCAATTTGACACCCATGTCCTATCTGCACTAAGTTGTCAATTTTCGTATCACGTCCAATTCTAGTTTCTCCCACTGCGGGACGATCAACGGCGCTGTTACAACCTATTTCTACGCCATCTTCTAAGATGGTGTAACCGGATTGTTCCATTTTTAACCAACCTGTGCGGGTGGGAACAAAGCCAAATCCTTCTGCACCGATAACAGCACCGCTATGAATTACGCAGTCTGCACCGATGATACTGCGTTCGTGGATGGTACAGTTAGCGTGTAAAGTAGTGCGATCGCCTATTTTTGCATCTGGATAAATGACGACATTGGGATGAATAATTGCATGATTACCAATTTCCACACCTTGAGAAATGACAACATGAGCGCCAATATAAACATCATTACCAATTTTGGCTGTGGGGTGAATGACGGCGCTAGGATGAATTTCTGGAGTCGGACGGTAGGGGTGATAAAAAAGAGCGATCGCTTTGGCAAATATTAAGCGTGGTTCGGGAGTTGCTAACCAGGTAATACCTCTTTCTGCTGCTTGTTGCTGCAATTTTTCATCCAGGGGTAAAATTAAAGCACTAGCATCTGTATAATTGACTAAAGAGGCAAATTTTCTCCCTTCCACATAGCTAATAGTACCTGTGATAGCTTCATCTATGGCTGCAACTGCGGTAATTTCTGGGTTGAGTTCTGGGTTAACGGTGAGACTGTGAGCTTTAATAGAGTCGTTTAATTTACTAACAATTTCGCTGAATAGCATGATTTAATTTTGATGATCTTAGGTTCATGAAAATAATCATGCCTTAATCCGAGCTTTTTTAGTGACAGTTTTAGGAGCAGAGTAGTATTCTTCTGGACTATAGAAATAATTATTAGGTTCATTTCTCTCAATGATGCCATTAACTAATATACCCAAAACATTATAGTTAGAGCGTTTTAACATCTCTTTAGCAGTGTGAGCATTATTATAGTCAATCACGCCAGGTCGGGAGACTAACAAAATACCATCTGTCATTTGGCTGACAGTGACTGCATCAGCACCAACTAACAAAGGCGGAGTGTCAATAATTACAAAATCATATTCCGATGAAAACTGGTCAATTAGTGCGGCCATCCGTTTAGAATCTAATAAAGCTAAGGGGTTGGGAGGTCTAACACCGGCGTTTAAAACATCGAGATTATCCATTACCCTAGAAATAGCATTGGTGTATTCAGCTTGGCCAACTAAGACTTCACTTAATCCAGGTGAATTAGTGATATTCCAGAAATGATGTTGAGAAGGAACTCGTAAATCGGCATCAATTAATAAAACTTTCCGTCCTAATTGAGATATAACTGTGGCTAAATTAGCTGCGACTGTAGATTTACCTTCTTTAGAAATAGAGCTAGTAACAACAATACTTTTAATTACCTTATCTGAACTCAAGAGTCTGAGATTAGCTTGAGTAACTCGGTACATTTCGCTGGTTAAAGATTGAGGTGCATCCTTAGCAGCAATTTCTGGAATTGTAGAGTCTGCACTCTGGAGACGGAACAGAGACTTTTTAGATAATGAGGGAACAATTCCTAATAATGTATAGCCAAATATATCTTTGACTTCTTGTAGTGTTTTCATAGACCTATCTCTCATTTCTAGTAAGAGAATAGTGCTACTACCAAAGAAAGCTCCTAACAAAACTCCTATGGCTAAAACAATGGGCTTTTTGCCTGCTGCTGGCTTTTCAGGAACTCTAGCCTGAGCAATAATTCTGGCATTTGCCGTATTATTATTTTCTGCCACTTGTAATTCTTGAACCTTTTTTAAAAGGGTTTGATAGGTAGATTGGGCAACTTCAACTTTCCTTTCTAACTCACGCTGAGTTTCTGCTAACTGAGGGATAACTTTTAGTCGTTGTTGATAGGCAGATCGGGATTGATACAAAGATATATATTTTTGATTTAAACCTAAACGTTGCACTTCCGATTGGATCAATTCTTGGATCAATTGTTGCTTTAAATCGCCAATTTGTAATATTCCTGGAGTAATTTTGATGTTACTGCCAACAGTGGCTCTAATTTGCTGTTGAAGGATCTTATTTAAATTAAATTTTTTGGCTTCTAAGCTAGTAATTGTGGGGTTATTATCCAAGAAACGGCTACGTTCAATTGCTAATTGTCTTTCCGTATCTTGCAGTTGTGTCAGTATACCTTGGATAGCTGGAGATTGACTGATAGCACTAATAGCCATCGCTTCCTTAGAAGTGATATTTAATTGCTGATTGAGTTCTCGATTTTGGGCTGTTACTTGGGCTAATTCAGCTTTAACATTATTAATTTGCTCGTCTACAAGACCAATGACTTTAACTGCTGATATTATCTCTTCTGAAAGGTCTACAATATTATTTGCCTGTTTAAATATGCGGAGAGCTACTTCGGCTCTGCGAACAGCAATTTGAGTTTTAGGCAGCTGCTTATCCATAAATTGACGAGTTGCTTCTGCTTCTGCCCGATTGGAGAGAATATCATTTTCTAAATAAACATTCATAATTGAATTCACTACTGCCGCTGTTTCTTTGGCTTTGCGGCTTTTATATGTGATTTCTAATACGTCTGTACCTCCAATAATTTTGAGCTTCAAGGCTGATTTCAGTTCGGAAGGTTTGAGGGTTTCACCTTTGTTATTTTTGAGTTTTAGTTCGTCTACAGTTTTTTGCAACAAAGATGGGGAAGTAATCACTTCAATTTGAGTGCTGATAGGGTTTTGAGTCGATACTAGAGACTTTAAATCTCCAGAACCTTCAGACTTGCTAGACAGGAGATTAGAACCGACAACGTTAAAAGAGGGGATTTTGAATAATAATTTTCCTCCAGCTTCGTAGGATGGCTTCAAACGGGTGGTAGCCAAAAGACTCAGAGAAACTGTAGCGATAAATACAGTAGTAGCAGGTAGCCACTGGCGTTTGACGCTCAACAGGTATTTACCAAAGTCTAAATCAATAGATTCTCTAGATTCCATATACTTTTCCTATATAAATATTCAAGCTTTTAATCTTTAGACAAACACCTAAATATGTATGTAAACTCGATCAAAAATGCCATCCTAACATTACTATTAGAATGGTAAACATTATACATTGTAATTACATAATTTCCAGAATGCTGAATTATAGCTAGTTTTTAATTGGTAATGTTTAACTGTTCAACGTTTGGGAGCATTATCAAAAGCGCGAGCGATAGCATTCCACGCTAACTTACGCTGCATATTAGCATCTAAGGGTAGGGGACGAACAGGCGCTCCATCAGAACGGGGGTAAAATTCAGATAGCCAGGTATAGCGATCGCTCAATCCCCAATTAATCACAGCAATGACAGCTTTTTCGTCCAAAGCTGCGGAAAGATAATCTTCATAGACTCCAGCAACAATGCGATCGCGTACATCTATATCTTGAGGTAATTTTCTATCTATCACATCCAGTTCTGTAATCAGTATTTTCAGACCTAGACTAGCAACATTTCGGAAAAAATCACGTAACTTTTGAGGATTAAAACGAGTTTCATCTCCAAAAAGATGAGATTGCATACCAAAAGCATGAACTGGTGTTCCCTGAGATTTCAAACGCTCTAATAACTTTAAAACAGCAGTTCTTTTAGCTTCATCTTTTGGAGTGTCATATTCTAATCCAAAGTCGTTGTAAACCAGCATAGCTTGAGGGTCAACCTGAGCAGTTAGTCGAAAAGCCAAATCAATATAATCTGGTCCTAAAAGGTCTAACCAAGGTGATTTTCTCAAACCGTTGGGTAGCCCATCTGGAACATTAATGGCTTCATTGACAACATCCCAAGAGTGCATTTTTCCTGCATAACGCCCAGCTACTTTTTGAATATGTTGCTCTAAAAACTGCTGGGCATTTTGCTTATTAACTGTTTCTTTAAACCATCTTGGTAAAGCATCATGCCAGACTAAAGTATGTCCGCGCAAAAGCATCCGGTTTTTTTCAGCAAATTCCACATACCAATCACCTCGAGTCAAATTAAAACTATCGGCAGTAGGACGTAGCATATCCCATTTAAGAAATCCGGGTACTAACATGGCGCACTCTTGAACTAAGGCAGTTTGTAGTTCTGGGACAGACTGCAAATTTAAAGTATTACAATCTGCGCCATAAATTAATCCTTTGCGAGCCGCACGTTCTTTTAAAGGGATTTTTCCTGCCACCTTGAAGTTTCTGTCTTGATTAGCAAGAACTTGATTTTGCTGAAAGTTATTGATGAATTTCCCAGTTGTTAAAGCACCGATACCAGCTAAAGTTCCTAAACCCAAGTAAAGAGTGCGTCTTCTAGTAAGCAGTTTATTATACATTAATTTAATTACTCCTAAATCTTGATTGAAGCCGTTTTTAATGCTGTAGCTAACTGTGAAGAAAAATTTTCTAAGTTATACTTTTGTTCAGCTAATATCCGCCCACGTTTTCCCATTTCTTGAGCTTCTTCAGGATGTTCCAACAGATAAGCAACAGCTTGTTGCCAACCTTTAACATCACCTGGTTCTACCCACAAACCAATTTTTTCCTTCTCGACATCAATATTCGCTTGTCGATGTTTAGTCATGATTACAGGTTTTCCCATAGCCATTGCATCTAACAGGCTTGTCAGCCCATACAGAGGAGTTGTATCAATTCTGTGCGGAGGAATATACAAGGGAATAGTGATCGCATAGGCTTGAGCATATTCTGACAGTAGTTCTTTCCAAGAAAGAGCTTTCCAAGCCAGAACTAAGGTTTCTCGGTTGCTATATTGAATTTTGATATTAGGGGAAAGAGGAGTTAGAGTAGGAGCAGACTTACTAGAACAATATATTTTCAGAGGACAATCTACTTTGCTAAAAGCTTGTACAAGAGTATTATAATCCCGACTTTCATTTCCTGCACTGACAAATACTCTCTGCTCGTCTATATTATGAGCGGGGAATTCATAATCATCATAAGATGGTAAATCTGGACCCCAATCTAATAAAGCCAGTTTGTTTTTATTGACTCCAAAATCATCTCTCAATTGATTTTCTGTCCTATTGCTTAAACAGAGAATTTTATCGTGTGCTTTGGCAAGGATTTTGAGCAATATCTTATTCAATGTATTATTTTTGAATGGTCGTTCTAGCTTGACAACAAGTGGCGTTTTAAAAATTCCTAAAATGCGTAGTAGTCCCAGAATCAATGTACTTGTCTGGCAAGTAGAGTAGATGACATCGTACTGATGGGCAATAAAAATTACTCTTAACTGTTGATCCAAATCGCCAAGTTTCAGCTTTTCTCCTATTTGTTTGATAAGTCGAAATTTTTGATATGGTAAAATATCAACATCAATGCCGTTCTTATGAAGATGGGTAATTCCCCAAAGGTGATGTTCAGGACTTTCTCTTTCTTCTTTATTTTGCCAGCGTTCCCAACTACGATCTGCGGAAGCATAATCAAAAAGACATAATACTTTCATAGGTTTACTCCATAAGTAAATTGCGTACAATCATCAAGACATTCCCAAGCGTTGTTTGAGTACCAACCAAATAAAAGTAGGATTGCCCAAAATATAACGTTTCCATAAACGTTGAGGTTCAACTATCAGACGAAATAACCATTCTAAACCTGTTTTTTGCATCCAAACAGGCGCTCTGCTCACCATATCCGCAACCAGTTCAAAGCTAACACCAATACCTAAACTAACGGGAACCTGCAAGGATAAATAATTATTGGCAATCCATTTTTCTTGTTTAGGTGCGCCTAGTCCCACAAACAGAATATCAGGAGCAACAGCTTTTATTTTGGAGTTGATCAAATCTAATTCTTCTGGTCGGTTTTCAAAGCCATATTCAGGGCAGTAAGTACCAACAATTGCTAAATTAGGATGTCTTTTTTGCAGTACCTCTTGGGCTTTTTCGGCTGCCCCTGGACGACCTCCCAGTAAAAATACTTTTAATCCTTTTTCTGATGCGATGGCACAGAGTTTTTCAAATAAATCTGTACCATTCACTCTACCATTCAAAGGAGTTTGCAAAAACTTAGCCGCCCATAGTAAAGATACTCCATCGGGAACGACTAAAAAAGACCGACGATAAATATCACGAAAATCAGCATCTTTCTGTAATGTCAGAATATGCATGGCATTAGGAGTAACAACATATTCTGGTACACCTTTTGCTAAACAATGAGTCACTATTTTTTCGACAACTTCATCAAAACTATATTTATCAATTTCTATGCCACATACATTAATTCTCATGTAATTCCTCAACTTTGATTAAATTGTGATAGGGAACGATATATATCAACTAACCGATGACAATAATTATTGATATCATAGGGTTCAACAGTTTGCCTAGCGACAGTTCCTAAAGAAAGTCGCAATTGTTCATCTTTGATCAACAACGCCATCGCCTCTGATAATTCTTGAATATTTCCTGGTGTTACCATCAAACCATTTTGATTAGTAATCACTAACTCAGGAATACCGCCGACTGGTGTAGCAATTATCGGTAAACCCCAACCCATAGCTTCTAAGATTGCCATTGGCAACCCTTCATTATAGGAAGGCAAAATAAATACATCTGCTTGTGATAAAATTCCATCTCGTTGTTGTGAATTAATCCAACCTAGAAAAGTAACTTGTTCTGCAATATTAAACTGCGATGCTAACTGTCGCGCTTTTTCTATTTCTCCATCTCCTGCTAATATTAATTGAGCAGATTTTATTTGTGGTTCTGGGAGTTGAGCAAAGGCGGTAATTAAATCAAAAGCTCCTTTACGTTCACCGACTCGCCCACAAAAAACTAAACTCACTGGATCAGAATTTTCTCGCTGGGGAAGTTGGGTAGGTAATTCAGTGGGGTTAGGCAGCACAAAAACCTGTTTTTTATTTAAGCTGAGATTATCAATATAATACTTTTCCCAGGTTTCCGAGAGGACAATAAACCCTTGACAGCGCCGAAATATCGCAGCAAAAACTTTTTGTAGCCCTTGAGGCAGCTTTTGATAAGTCACATGAAATTCTGCCCCATGTGCGTGCATAATTACGGGCTTACCAAATGGCCAAGCCAGAATTACTAAAATAGCTTTGCGAACAAGGCTACCCCCATCGGAAATATGAATATGTATGGCATCTATGTTTTGAGTGAAAATTTGCCCTAAAAATTTAGCAACAGCCATAGTAAAGACTATGATTCTGTGCAATATAGATCCCTCATCATGAGTGGTAATATGCTGAACTTTAATGTCAGTAGGAAGATGTTTTAGTATGAGATTTTCCACTGTGGCTATACCGCCATTTTGTTGTAAACTAGCTCCTAACATTATGATTTGCATTTTTCTCACCTCCCATCAAGTAAGTGAATTCTGTGTTTTTAATTGAATTTCTGACTTTTTTATTTTTATGTTCATTTAATATGATAACTGTTGAGCAGGAAAATGTTATGTAAAGTATCCAATTATCAGAACCCAATAATGCAGTTTCAGCTAAATTAGCTAATATTAAGTAAGTCATCATTATTGCTGGAAAAATACTTTCTTCTTTTCTATATAATGGCACTATCAATATTGATCTAATAGAACTGATCGCAAATCCTATCCAGAATATTGATAGTCCTAATAAGCCTAAATCTAGCCACAAACCTAGAAAGCCACTGTGGGGGTGGGTAGGTGTCCAGGGTTCGGCAAACCAAATATAAGCAGACTCTCCATTCCAACCATGCCAGAAACCGTTATATCCATATCCCAACCAAGGTTGTTTCCAAATCATGTCATATACAAGAGACCACAAATCTCCCCTACCACTTAAATTGGAATCTTTGCCTAAAGCGCCAAATATCAAATCTTGGTTTTCTTTAAACCAAACAAAGAAAGTTATGCCTGCACTGGCTATACCCATTATAGTAGGTATCATTAATTGATAAGGCAGCCATAAAGCTCGTAAAATAAAGAAAATTGCTATTAATATTACTAGATTGACTAGGGATGCTGTAGAAGCAGCAAGTAATATTAAAAGTATAGATAAACCACAACCACACCAATAAATCCAAGCTTTTTTCTTTGCACTCATGGCCAGGGTTAAAAATACCATACAGCTGAACAGCATTTTTATGCCAAGATTATTCTTGTGCATAAATATTCCCCGCCATTTACCAGCATGAACTCCACCCATCATTCCATATTTAGGTAATCCAACAGCAAATAGAAAGCTGAGGATAATAGCTAAACCAAAAGTTACTCCCAGTAGTTGTATTTGCTGTTTTAAAGTGTAGCGTGTAGCTAAGTAAACTCCAAATAAACTTGAGCAAATCAGTTTGAATGTATCTTTTTGTGTATCTCCTGGTGCAAAAGACCAAAACACTGATATGACAGCAACTATTAATAATAGCCAAATAAAGCGATTTTTAGTGAAAACAAAGATATTTTTTTTCCAACGTATAGTTATTAGTACAATAGTAATAAAATAAGTAAGAAAATATAGAAGTTGCAATAATGTTGTATTATAATTAACTGCCACATCACCTTCATTTGCACCTCCAGAGAGGATAAGAAGTACAATTCCTCCTGAATAAGTAATTAAGGAAAATACAGTAAATCCATATTCAAAATACTTTAATGAATTTTGCATGATTTATTAAAAATTTTGATTTTATTTAGCTTTTGCTAATTGATGGTAAACTTCCAACGTTTGTTCAGCAATATTTGCCCAATTCAAATCTTGTTGACAGCGAGCAAGAGTGGCACTTTGCATCTTGCTATATAATTTATGGTCTTTTAAAAGATAAATGATGGATTCAGCTAGGGCTTTAACATCGCGGGGTGGAACTAATAACCCATCTTGTTCATGTCTTACTATCTCACTTAACCCCCCTACATCAAATGCGACAACTGGTGTTCCCATGCCATAGGAAAGAGCAGCTACACCACTTTGTGAGGCTTCAATATAGGGCAAAACTGTAATGGTACTACGTGCAAATAAACTAACTACATCTTCATTAGTAATAAAATGATTAAGGATGTCATAGCGTTGTGGATCATAACCATTAGGAAAGTATTGTTCCATATTTTCTCCTCGTCCAGCAATAATCAGCTTGACTTCGGGCATCTGTTCTGCGATTAATGGCATCGCTTCTAATAAATATTTCAATCCTTTGTATGGCCAAATTCTCCCAAAAAATAACAATGTACATGGTTCTCGTGGCGGACTATTTTTGTGTCCATGACGCTTATACCAACTACCAATTTCACCATGTGGTAAAACATGAATTTTCTGATTGGGTATGGAGAATTTTTGATTTAGTTTTGTTTTCTGTTCCTCAGTGTGAACTATTAGCTGTTGAGAACGGTAAAAAGCAATAGGTCGAGTATAATCAGAACCAAATACTTTTTTGCCATCCCCAGGATGAGAGGAAATATCGTGAATAGTTGTCACTAAAGGTGGCATTTTCTTGAACAAAACTAAAACTGTTAATAGATACCAGATATCGTTAATTTCTTGCACATGGAGGATATCTGGATCGACTTTGCGAATTAGGCGCATGATCTCACCCATCGTTTGGATATTGCTCGGATCGTGCATATCAGGTTTTTTAAAGGTCTTTACAGAAATGCGTGGATCAAGAACTTCTCTAGCATCTTGAGTATTTTTTTCTTGTTGAATCACAGTTAAATCAACATAGTTGACCAAACCATTAGCTAATTCAGTGGCATATTCTTTAAAACCAAAATGCAGCAGAGCGACTTTTATTTTCATTTTTTTATTTGTGAGGTTATTTATTAATCGAATGGTAATAATAGTCAAGTTGAATGTTTCATTTTTTTATTGAGAGTTTATGCCATACAGAATTAAATCCTCCAAAATCTCGCATAAACAGTAAACAAACTAAAACCATATAAGCAAGAGTTGAGATAGTGAAAGTTAATAAGAAATCTAAGTTAACTTTTTTGAGTATCAAAAATATAATTAACATCAAACCACTAATTATCAGTGGACGACGCATAACTCTCAATAAATTTAGTGAAAATAGGCGACTACATACAACATAGGTTAGTAAACCGCAAGCACTAACAGACATAACTATTTTCATCAGTGCTGCACCGATTAATTTGTATTGAGAAATTAACACCACGCCGGATACTCCTCCAGAGACTGTGGTGATAAGCACTTCTAATAGATTGTACTTTTCCAGTCCATTAGCTACAAGTAGATAGCCAAATGAACGAATAAATGGCGACGCAAATAGAGTTAATACATTAATTTGTAAAGGTAAATTTGCTTCCAGAAATTTAGGATCATTATAAATCAATAAAAGTAATTCATCTGCAAAGAATGATACTCCTATCACGAAGGGAATTGACATGGCAAGTAAAATTTCTAGAACATTTTCTGTTTCTGTTTTTTGTTTTTCTTTGCCTACTGCTACTGCTTTTGACATGGCAGGAAAAGCAGCGAGAGAAACACTATGAGAAACAATAACAAAGGGTTGCATTAATTGCGAAATCATACCATAAAGACCAACCAAAAGCTCACTTCCTAAAAGAGATATTAAGAGAACATCCATTTTACCAGCAACTATCCCAGAAGCATCAATGGCAAAAAATGTGCGGACAGAATAGAGAGATTTGACCATAAAATCTTTATTAATCTGCCACGCTGGTTTAATTGTCCGTACCAGGAAAATCCATTGTATTACCAAAACTAATATTTCGGAAATTACCATGATTCCGGCAATATGATTGACTGAATATTTCAAGTTGATAATCCATATCATTATTGCTGTACGTAGTATGTAAATTGGTACGGTAGTGATGGCTATCAAGTGCATATTTTCTTGCGCTTGGAAAATTGCTTCTGTAATATTGGAAAGCGCAAAGGGTATCACTGCTAACCCCATGATGTAGCAAACCATGGAGGTGTCAGGGTTATAGGGAAGTAGAAATACCACACAGACTAATAGCACATAACCAATGATACTTAAAATTAGCTGCAAGAAAGTACCACTCACCAAATAAACTGGTGTTGCTTCTGTTTCCCTTGCTAGTTCTCTCGTAAATAAGGTTTTTAACCCTTGTCCTACAAAAGTTACAAATATATAGTAATAGCTGATTGCAAGTATGTATTGTCCTAACTCATCAGCTCCTAAATTACGCGCTATAACTGTGGTGAGGACAAAGGTGGCAATTCCTTGGGTTAACCTATTTACTAACAGTGAGAGAGAATTTTTAAGTAGCTTTGGCTTTGCCATTATTTATTTTTTCCAGAAGGGTGTTCAGGATGAAGTACATCTATGATTTGGTAATTATCCAGGTACTTCTCAAGGGTTTGAACTGCTAATTTAGATTATCAGTATCATGGCAACATCTACTTTACGCTTTTACTGAAGTAGTATGTATAACGTCGTTGTAATCTTGATGGCAGACGTTTAGCAAAATGTACAAAAAAAGATGGATTCAGAACCATATCAGTGACAATCTGCAATAAGTTACCTTTGCTGATAGTGTCTAAAACTTTAAAGTAAGGTCTACTTTCTTCAATTGATTTGAAACGATTGGATAGTGCCTCTTCTAATTGGTGATTGCTTCGGTAAAACTCTTGTTCGAGAAAATATTTACTGTCTCGACAATATTGATCCCATCGCTTTAATTGGCTTTGTTTTGTCAGACCTCCAAGACGGTTACGATAGAAATAATAGGGTTCAGGAACAACAAAAAAACAAGCTCCATTGCCCAAACAGCGTAAATAAAACCAGAAATCTTGGCCTAGTCTGATATTTTCGTCATACTCTATTTTATGCTCTAGTAGAAATTCTCTTTTAATGATCGGTTTGCTAAGTCCAAGAGTTAAGCCAACTCCAAATGTTGAATGAGTATTGACAAAGTATACTGGATCTATTTGCGTAATTTCATGAATTTTTTCATCACTTTCAGTAAATAAGGTTCCCCAAAAAAATTCCTCTCCGTCGTTGATATAGTAGAGATCGTCAGCTACCATATCTGCTTTGTATTCATCTGCTACAGCTAACATTTTTTCTAGTCTTTCAAGACTATACCAATCATCTGAATCTAAAACAGCTATCCATTTTCCAGTTGCTTCTCTAATAGCCCGGTTGCGTGTTGCAGCAGCACCCAGATTTTCCGAATTAACCAACACTTTAACTCGTGTATCAGTAAAGCTTTTGGCTATTGCTACTGTTCCATCGGTTGAGGCATCATCTACTACAATTATTTCTAAACTATGCAGTGTTTGTTGCAATACAGAATCAATAGCTTTGGCTAGATATTTTTCTGTATTGTAGGCAGGAACAATGACTGATACTTCTGGATTCATACTTTTTACCAAAATGGATTGTGTGTTTTATATTTATTGTTTATTAATAAGCTCCTTCCTTATTCAAAACTACCTGAACTGTTTTTAATAAAATCTGAAAATCTAACCACAGTGACCAGTTTTCAATATATCTGAGGTCAAGTTTCATAACTTGGTCAAAGTCTAAAATATCAGAACGTCCAGAAACTTGCCACATTCCAGTTACTCCTGGTAATACTTCTTGACGAATAAAATGGCGTTCGGAAAACTTATCTACATCTCTAGTCGGTAAAGGACGAGGACCAACTAGACTCATTTCTCCCATCACCACATTAAATATTTGAGCTAGTTCGTCTAAGCTATAACGACGGAGAAATTTACCTACACGGGTGATACGGGGATCATCTTTGATTTTGAAAAGTATTCCGTCTTTGGTTTCGTTTAAGGCTTCTAATTCTTTTTGCATTTTTTCAGCATCAGTTCTCATAGTCCGAAATTTCCAGACTTGAAAGGGTTTCCCGCTTAAACCTATACGAGTTTGTTTATAGAATACTGGACCAGGAGAATCTAGTTTGATGGCTATACTAATAGCTATATATATGGGGAAAGTCAGCAGCAGAAATACAGATGCAAAACAAAAATCAAAAACTCGCTTCAACCAGAAATCTCTACCTGTTAGCACTGGAGAGACAAAACTTAAACAAGTCATACCCCCAATGTTATGAAATACTGTATCTCTATAGATTGGTTTCAATTCCATTGGGACAATGTGTACCATGATTCCAGATGCTTGGAACAGCCAGCATAGATACATTCTATCTTTGATAGCATTCCAAGATACTAAAACTTCCGTCGCACCTGACTTATTAATTTCTTCCAAAGTTACTAGTCGATTTGTTTTATTTAATGAAACAATATTACTACTTCCTACTAGGTTATAGCGGTTTTCTTTCTGGATAAAGCCTATAATTTGCTCTTTCTCATCTTCAGAACAAATAATGAAAATCGAATTTTTTCCTAAAACTTTTTTGCTACGTAGATATTCAAGCAAGAAATTAACTGCAAATCTACTAATACAAATTAAAGATGTACTCGTTATCCAGAATGCTATTAATGTTGAACGGGAAACATCCTCAATTGGTTGATAAAAAACGCAGACGAATAGAATCATCCCATGAGCAAAAATCATGGTTTTGATGATATTCCCATAGTCATGACGCTTATTCCCTGGTTCATAAGTTCCTTGGATAGCTAATGCACCTATTTGAATCAAAATAGCGAGTAACATTGAGAAATAACGATTCTCTGCATACCAGGTGAACTGATATTCAGTTAAGATCCAGGCAATCATTAAAACAGTAAAATCTACTGACAGTAGTGTAACTAATCGCAGCCACCAGCCTCCTTTTCTGACTTTGGAAAACATGGGAGCGCGTAAATCTAAAGGAGCATCACTTAATTGGTTATTTGCTACATTTTGTTGTAACATAAGTTTATACTTCGGTTTTTAATGAGTATTTTTAATGAACAGGCATCTATTGCTTGATAAAATGGTTCTCATCTATTACATGACAGGATGTTGAAGATAAATGAAAAGAGTAGATTTTATTACTCTTTTGCCCTCAACTGTGTCAGTAAAAATTCCAGTTTTATCTTTAATTAGTTAGCGAGAGGCTAAAGCCTACTACACCCTAAGACGAAACTACTGGGATGCGGATTTTACCGCTAGATTTACTCGGCATCATAAGCTTTGTCATCTACCCAAAGTAGTATTTTTATCTTTGGATTTTCATTTTAGCTTTATATGACCTTGATTCCAGTATTTTTAACAAATATTTATGTAATTACTATCACATGAGTCTAGTTTGTTTTAAATCTGTGGCAGAAAGGTATTTTTGCCAACTATCACTTATATAATATACTGTTTTTTGCTATATGGATAAAATGGATTTATTTGAGTATAAAATCTAAAACACCACGCAATTAACAATATATCAATCACAAATTCACTGAGTAGGTTTGTGATTAATAAATGATTTCATTACTTACTTTAAAGCACAGAATCACAAGTGTCAACTAATTACTATTAGCCATTGCTTGTCCGGCTAAAAAGGCTGTTGTCCAAGCACTTTGGAAGTTAAATCCGCCTGTCACACCATCAATATCCAATATCTCACCAGCATAGTATAAACCCGGGACTAGCTTGCTTTCCATTGTTTTAAAATTTACTTCTTTGAGTTTGACACCCCCACAGGTAACAAACTCTTCTTTAAAAGCTCCTTTGCCACTAATTAAGTATTCTCCCTGAGATATTTCTTGGACTAGCTGATTTAAGATTTTGTTGGGTATTTCTGCCCATCGGTCTTCCGTAGTAATATTTAGGCGAGCAATAATATATTGCCAAAGCCTGTGGGGTAAGTCAACACCACGATGCAGGGCTACTGGTTTTTTGCCCCATTCCTGTTTTACAGCTAAAAGCCTGTCTCTGACATCCTCTTGCGGCAAGTTTGGCATCCAATTAATGATTAATTTGCATTTATATCGGTTTTCACGGAGGATTCTTGCACCCCAAGCGGAAAGCTTCAGCACCGCTGGTCCACTGACACCCCAGTGGGTGATTAGCAATGGACCAGCTTGCTGTAGTGGGGTTTTACCTGCTACGGATAAACGCAGATTTACGGGGTTGACACTGATTCCTGCTAATGCTTGTAATTTAGGGTCAGTAATGTTGAAGGTAAATAAAGAGGGGACAGGGGCTTCTATTTGATGACCGAATTCTTGAGCGATTTTATAACCTATTAAACTACTACCTGTGGCTAAAAGTAAGCTATCGCATTGTTTCTTTTCTCCTGACTTGAGGATAATTTCAAAACCCTGATTTTGTCGGGTTACAGAAATTACAGGTGTACCAATGCAGAGTTCTATCTTAGATGTAAACGCAGCTTTAATCAGACATTCTGCAATGGTTTCTGAACGATCTGTGATCGGAAACATCCGTCCATCGGCTTCAGTTTTCAAATTTACACCATGAGCAGCAAACCAATCTATGGTGTCTAGGGGTTGAAAACGAGCAAAAGCACCCCGTAAAGCTTTCGCACCTCTAGGATAATTCTGCACCAATTCTTCAGGAGAAAAACAAGCGTGAGTGACGTTACAGCGCCCCCCACCGGAAATAAGAACTTTTGCCAGCGGTTGACGACTGGCTTCAATCAGAGTAACTTGGGCTTGAGGATTAGCTTCAGCCGCTGTGATCGCACCGAAAAATCCTGCCGCCCCACCACCAATAACTACAATTTGCAAGGGTAACAACTTTCAAATATCTCAATAACACCTACTTTACTAGGTTAGCTGTTAATGATTAATATTTTTTAACATAATTTTCTTGACTGAATTGACATAAATTGAGATATAATGACGAAGCAGACAAGACTATATAGAGAATGGCAATCAAAAAAGCTGATTCTATAAAGTTCACGGGGTTATAGCTCAATTGGTAGAGCGCTTCAATGGCATTGAAGAGGTCAGCGGTTCGATTCCGCTTAACTCCACTTTTACAAATTCCTAATTAAACCTTTGTGGGTTTGAAATTTTCTGATTAAACGTTGTTTTGTTTGTTCGCGTCACCCTTGAGAAGCATGGCAAGGTACTCATCCAAGAGGGAAGAGACTTTCAGGGTTTTTACATTTTGTTGCATACCTCGGTTTTTTCGAGCCGATTCATTTAGTATTATTTTACACTACCAAACGCAGATTGGAATTAACAATAAAAATGTTGTTAAAAATTTTAATTAAACATTTTAATATTTTAATATTTATACAGGATCTTGTAGATAAGTAGAATAAACCCCGCTTTTTAGGTTCGGTTTCTTTGACAATGATTTTATGAATATGTTGATAAATTAATAATCAAATGAGTTTAATTTAACTATCATGAGTAATCTTTCCCACAGTAATAATGATCTGCTTTGGCAATATTTACAATCTCTAGAACCAGAAACAGTTTCCCAACTCTCTCAACCCAATTCTCCAGAAGTATTTGAAGTAATTCAAAAATCTATTGTTGCTATGTTAGGTAATTTGCCTCATGACAGATATAATACTACGATTACTACTAACCGTGAGCAATTAGGAAAGTTGTTAGGTTCAGCGATGATTGATGGGTATTTTTTACGCAATGCAGAACAAAGATTAGAAATGGATCAGACTTTCCAATTAATAGATTTTCAGAAGTAATTCAGTAGTAGAGACGTTCCGGTGGAACGTCTTTACAGGTTATGCAGTTTTTACTTATTTACAACCTAAAGATTCACGAGTAACGACACCAGTTTTGGAATTTACACCGCTGGCTTTAAGACAAAGTTTTTTGATTTCTACACCATCTAAAATGGCATTAGTGAAATCTGCACCAGTAACATTAACATTATCAAAAACTGAACGCAACATCATCGCATCTGTCAATACTGCGTCACTAAAATCAGCATTTTTGAACTTTGCTAAATAAGCAATTCCTTGACTAAAATCTACACCATGTAAATTGACACCTTCTAACAAAGCACCGTTAAATACAACACCCCGTAAGTCAGCATTGCTAAAGTTAGTATTTTCTAATTTGATATTAGTATACTCAGTACCGATTAAATTCTGTCCAGAAAAATCTTGACCTTGTACTTCATCCCCAGCAGAACGGGTAATACTGGAAGAACTTGCTGCTTGTGCGGATAAGGGAGACACAAACAACACCAAGGCTAAGACAAAACTAGCGAGTATTTGCCAATATTTCATAATCTTTGCTTAATAAATCTCAACAATTCCATCATTAACTATTAAACCGCACTAGGGAAGACAAGTAATGAGAATCTCGTAGGATAGATTAATGTTGATGTAATGTTGATGTGCGATCGCATAATACTAAAATACCTGTGGCTAATTCAGAAAATATCACCGAATCTCTTAGAACCCCTTTATACCAACAGAGTGTAGAACTCAAAGCCCGGTTTACCAGCTTTGGTGGTTGGGAAATGCCCGTACAATACAGCGGTATCACCTTAGAACACCAAGCGGTAAGAAATACTGCTGGGATGTTCGATATTTCCCACATGGGTAAATTTACTCTCCAAGGGAAAAATCTGATTTCCCAACTAGAAAAATTAGTTCCTTCCGATTTGAGTCGTCTACAACCCGGTCAAGCCCAATACACCGTATTATTAAATTCCCAAGCTGGAATTATTGACGATATCATTATTTACTACCAAGGTACAGACACAACTGCTATCCAAAAGGTGGTAATTATCGTTAATGCGGCCACTACCGAGAAAGACAAAACATGGTTATTACAACATCTTGACCCAGATACAGTAGATTTTCAAGACCTGTCACCGGATAAAATCTTAATTGCTGTCCAAGGTCCAAAAGCTACTAGCCATCTTCAGTCTTTTGTATCAGCAGATTTAACACCTATCAAAGCCTTTGGGCATTTAGAAACTACCATCTTTGGTCAACCAGCCTTTCTCGCCCGTACAGGCTACACTGGGGAAGATGGTTTTGAAGTCATGGTAGATACCCAAGTGGGCATAGAATTGTGGCAACGTCTCTATGATGTTGGTGTCATTCCTTGCGGACTTGGTTGTAGAGATACATTGCGTTTAGAAGCAGCAATGGCACTTTATGGACAAGATATAGATGATACTAGCACACCCTTAGAAGCGGGTTTGGGGTGGCTGGTACATTTAGACACCAAAAGCGATTTTATCGGGCGAGAAATTTTAGAACAGCAAAAAACCGAGGGAGTGCAGCGTAAACTCATAGGTTTACAAACCCAAGGACGAAATATTGCCCGTCACGGCTACCCAGTATTATCATCAGGTAAGGTTGTGGGAGAAGTCACCAGTGGTACTATTTCCCCTACACTCGGTTATCCCATCGCTTTAGCTTATGTTCCTAGTCAGTTAGCAAACATCAAACAGCAGTTAGAAGTGGAGATACGCGGTAAAGCTTATCCCGCAGTGGTGGTTAAACGTCCTTTCTATCGCTCAAAAAATCGTGTGACTAACTGACACGTTTTCAGGTTTTTGAGGAATAATGTCTTTTGGGTTACTCTTGTAACACTATTTTTTTTAACGTGGAAGAGGAAGTTTTATGTCTTTGGAATATCCGCAGGATTTGCGTTATCTAGATTCTCATGAATATGTACGCTTAGATGGAGAAATCGCTACCATTGGTATTACAGAGTTTGCTGTAGATCAATTGGGTGATATCGTGTTTTTAGACCTGGTAGAAAACGGTGATCTTGTTACCAAGGGAGACTCTTTCGGTACAATTGAATCAGTGAAAGCTGTGGAAACACTCAATTCACCAGTCAGCGGTACAGTTATAGAACGCAATGATGCTTTGATTGAATCTCCCGAAGATATAGGAGACGACCCCTACCGTGAGGGCTGGTTTTTGAAAGTGCGTGTCAATGACTCGGAAGATATTTCTGAGGATACCATGACAGCTGATGAGTATAGCGCCTTGGTGGAAGGTGCTTAAATAATTCATAATACACTGGTATGTGAAATTTAGAGGCGTTTCATGAAACGTCTCTACAGGATTTTTGGACAAATTTCCTTTAATTTAATTAGATAGTTCTTCCTTATCAAAATTAATTGTATCAGGTTTTGCGGTTGAAGTCAAGACCATAACTGCATAATTTTGGCAGAAATTAAAAAAAATTAACAACAACTTCACAGACTTCTGGCAGAATTTGGAAACCTAATTCCATGACTTTTAATCACTATTCCCTATTCCCTAATATCTCAAAGTAATCATTACAATATATTAAACCGTAGCATCTGGAGAACAATTTGTGGTAGCTAATCCCCCACGTCCTCACATTTTAGCCCAAAGCAGTCAAAAACTCAGCAGCTTTGCCCAAAGACACATAGGACCAAACGCTGATGATATTCAGCAAATGCTGGAAGTATTAGGTTTGAGTAACCTTGAAGACTTAATTGATAAAACCGTACCCCAAGGAATTCGCTTTAACAAAACCCTACAATTACCAACAGCACAAAGCGAATATGCTGCCTTAGCAAAATTAAAACAAATCGCTGACAAGAATCAAGTTTACCGTTCTTACATCGGTATGGGGTATCACGATTGTATCACCCCCGCAGTCATTCAACGCAACATCTTAGAAAATCCCGGTTGGTATACAGCATACACCCCCTATCAACCAGAAATCGCTCAAGGACGTTTAGAAGCCCTCATAAATTTCCAAACCATGATCATCGACTTGACAGGTTTAGAAATTGCTAACGCATCGTTATTAGATGAAGCAACAGCAGCAGCAGAAGCAATGAGTATGAGTTATGGTGTCTGCAAAAATAAATCACATAACTATTTTGTTTCTAGTGAATGTCATCCTCAAACCATTGATGTATTGCAGACTCGCGCTAAACCTTTAGGCATTAATATCATTATCGGTGATCATCAGACTTTTGATTTTACCGAAACTATCTTTGGTGCAGTTCTGCAATATCCCGCAACAGACGGTACAATTTACGACTATCGCCATTTTATAGAAAAGTCCCATGCTCAGGGTGCATTGGTGACAATTGCCGCAGATCCTCTCAGTTTAACATTACTCACACCCCCCGGTGAATTAGGGGCTGATATTGCAGTAGGCAGCACCCAACGCTTCGGTATTCCCTTGGGATTTGGGGGACCTCATGCGGCGTATTTTGCTACTAAGGAAGAGTATAAACGCTTAGTTCCAGGGCGCATTGTCGGGGTATCAAAAGATGTTCATGGTAAATCTGCCTATCGGTTAGCTTTACAAACCCGTGAACAACATATTCGCAGAGATAAAGCTACAAGTAATATTTGCACAGCGCAGGTATTATTGGCAGTGATGGCGAGTATGTACGCAGTGTATCATGGACCCAATGGTTTAAAAGGAATTGCT
>RDYJ01000240.1 GCA_004293145.1 Nostocales cyanobacterium
ATTTCATGACAGAGAACTTGGTAAAGGTGCTGTATCAGTTTATAATATTCCTGGACAAAATTCAGGAACACACTTTGAAGGTTTAGATAATATACCCACCAATTCTTTAGGTTTGACTATATTGCCAAGATTGCTTGAAGATAGCCAATATTCACCTGAAAATACACCTGCTTACAGAACCAGACGAGATTTAGTTGAATTTATTTCCAAATGGCAATTTTATAATGCCAATAATATGGACTTAAATCAAATTAGAAACTCCGAACCAAAAATTGGAGGAAGTGATATTTATTTATCTACATCAGGAGATAATTTACCCTTAGTTTTAGATAATTTAATTCAGGAAAATATCGACTTTGATGATAGCTTGAACCAAGCAATGAAGTCGATTTTGCCTAAAACTCGTCGTATTCGTCCTATCCGTTCTGGTCGCTTATCACTAACTGTAGAATGGTATTTTGAAGATAGTAAAGAACCATTTTATTTGAGTGAAATGTCAGATGGAACAGTGAGAATGTTATGCTGGGCAACTATATTACAATCTCCTGTACTTCCTTCATTGCTAGTCATTGATGAACCAGAATTAGGTTTACACGTTTCATGGATGCGGATTTTAGCTGAATGGATTAAACGAGCAGCAAGAAAAACTCAAATTATTATAACTACACATAGTCCTGATCTTTTAGATCATTTCACAGATTGTTTAGAGAATGTTTATTGTTTTTACTCTGAAGACAAAACCCATTTTGCTATGAAAGCACTTTCAAAAGAAATTCTTAATCCAAGTCTGGAAGAAGGATGGGAATTAGGTGATTTATACCGTGTTGGTGATCCTAATGTGGGAGGATGTCCGTGGTAGTATGGGTGTTTGCTGGTGGTGGTGAGGCTGAAGTTGCAGGACTAATTCCATTTTTAGAAAAGCACTTTCCTGGTTGTAGATTTGAACGTAAAACACCAGTTAAAATGAAAAAAGGTTCTAAACCTGGTAAGCAAAATAGTTATGGTAAAACAGGGAAAAGTTTAATCAAAGAAATTAGTGAAAGATTACCTATTGCTTTACAATATGAATCTGGTAAATGTGATTTAATTTTAGTTTTTGATGATTTAGATTGTCGAGATGTAATAAAACACAAAGAAAATTTTTTAGGTGCAATTTCCAAAATCCCAGAATGTAATGATATCAATAAATTTATAGGTTTTGCAGCACCAGAAATAGAAGCTTAGATTATTGCAGATTGGAATAATTCAATAGCTAGACATCCAGATTTTAAAGGGAATAGAGAAAAACGAATGCGTCGTTGGCTGAGTCAAGAAAAGAATATTCCTTTTGATAATCCTGAATCATTTAGTGAGTATGATCAAGAAAAAGATTCTTGTCGAGAAAAGTTATCACAGGCGTTAGTTAATTCAAGTGAACAAGATGCAGATGATCGGAATATGCCACGTTTTTCTAAAGGTTTACACACTCCTGAACTATTACTGGAAATAAATCCAGAAAAAAAAAAAAAAAAATGTCCTTTGTTTCGTGAACTTTATAACTATCTTCAGAATTTCTGCTAAATACTCAAGCTGGTAATTTTTGAAATCCTGTAAATCTCTAAATCCTGGAAATCCTAAATTCTGACAAAAAAACCAGCACCATTAAACCACACTATCAGGATCTACACCCAAAGCCCGTAACCGTTCCGCTAAGATTTGAGCGCGTTCTTCTGGAGTTAAAAAGCGTTTTCCCTGTTGGTTATACCAATACATCCATTCTCTTGTAATACCTTGATAAGTTCCCCGTTCAATACCAATTCCTAAACCAACTTCTGGCAACCAAACTGGATTACCATCTTGTAATTGATAGACACCATTAATTAATTGATGAACTTCCAACCGGGGTTTACGGCGACGAGTGGGATTGTAAACTACATAATATAAAACGCCTAATTTGGCATATTCATCTTTTTTAGTAGAATACTCATTTCTATAAGTTTGAGAAACCACTTCTAAAACCAAAATAGGAACTTTTTCTTCTTCCCAAATTGCATAACTAGGACGCAAATTTTCATCATAAAAGCGTTCTACCCCTAAGCTGAGAAAACCATCGGGGACAATTGCGGGTTGATAAGGGTCATAATAAACACCCATATCCACACCGAAAAACCAGTCCATGCGTTCAGCCCAAGCCATAGCTAAAATAGCTTTGAGTAAACCGGGAATTAAATCTTGTAATTCATTATCCACAGGTGTTTCATCTGAATCAGGTAGTTCTTCAGAAGAGGGCATACAGGCCAGGGGATTGTAATCTAACATCATAGATTTCACATATCCTTTTATATCTCGATTATATGAGACTGGGGACTGGGGAAGAAGGAATAAGTAATTTTCTCCCCTGCACCCTGCACCCTGCCCCCCTGCCTCTTACCTCCCCAAATGTGTCAAAATAAAGAGTTGTAATAAGAAAAATATTGTTAAGGTAATTTAGTGACTCCAACCGCTCAATCTATGGCAAGTGCGCGTCGCGTGGTCTTTCCGTTTACTGCTATTGTCGGCCAGGAAGAAATGAAACTGGCACTGCTGTTAAATGTGATTGATCCCAAAATTGGTGGTGTAATGATCATGGGCGATCGCGGCACCGGCAAATCTACAACTATCCGTGCTTTGGCAGACCTGCTGCCAGAAATACCCGTAGTTGCCAATGACCCCTTCAACAGTGACCCCAACGACCCGGACTTGATGAGCGATGAAGTCCGTCAACAAGTGGCGCAAGGGGCAGAAGTTCCCATTGCTCACAAAAAAGTGATCATGGTAGATTTACCATTGGGTGCAACGGAAGACCGGGTTTGCGGTACTATCGACATCGAAAAGGCTTTGTCTGAAGGTGTGAAGGCTTTTGAACCAGGACTGCTGGCTAAGGCTAACAGAGGTATTCTCTATGTGGATGAGGTCAACCTGTTAGATGACCACTTGGTAGATGTACTCCTGGACTCTGCTGCTAGTGGTTGGAACACCGTAGAACGGGAAGGTATTTCTATCCGTCACCCAGCGCGGTTTGTTCTGGTTGGTTCGGGAAACCCAGAAGAAGGTGAACTGCGTCCTCAGTTACTTGACCGGTTTGGGATGCACGCGGAAATTCACACGGTGAAAGAACCAGCTTTGCGGGTGCAAATTGTGGAACAACGCTCAGAATTTGACCAAAACCCCCCAGATTTTCTGGAAACTTACAAATCTGAACAGGAAGCACTACAGGAGCAAATTGTCAAGGCTCAAGAATTGTTACCCCAAGTTAACCTTGACTATGATCTGCGGGTGAAAATTTCGGAGGTTTGTTCAGAATTAGATGTGGATGGTTTGCGGGGTGATATTGTTACTAACCGTGCTGCTAAAGCCTTAACCGCTTTTGAAGGCCGGACAGAAGTTACTGTTGATGATATTCGGCGGGTAATTACTTTATGTCTGCGTCACCGTCTGCGGAAAGATCCTTTAGAATCGATTGATTCTGGGTATAAGGTAGAAAAAGCTTTTGCTCGTGTTTTCGGTGTGGAACTAGAAGATGATGCTGCACAGAAAAACGGTTCAGGGATGAAAGCTGGGGTGCGATAGTTTTTCAGGTGACAGGTGACAGGTGACAGGTGACAGGTGACAGGTGACAGTTGTTACCAATCACCAATCACCAATGACTAATGACTAATGACTAATAACTAATAACTAATAACTAAATGATGAGATTGTGGAATTTTTGGGTTAATACGCTGATTTTATCAAGTCAATATAATCCACCACGATTTATTGAATTATTGATGCTGATGCTGGCGATCGCCATGCTATTAATTGCGACAATTATACCAGATAAACCTTATTTAGTCCTGGGTTTGAGCTTTGTGTTTGGGGCATCCATTTCTATTTTAGTCCGGGAAGGGATGTCTGCAAGAGGTCACGTTCACTCACCTTTTTATCAAAGACTGATTACCCAATTTACAGCTTTACTATTACTCGGTATTAGTATTTATGGTTTTGCGGATTTAATTCAGTCTTTGTCATAGGTGACAGGTGACAGGTAAGAGTTTTTCCTGATTATGAATTATGAATTATGAATTATGAATTATGAATTATGAATTATGAATTACGAATAGTGCTTATTTGCAGAATTTGAGTTATGACTAAATAAAAAAAGATTAGCATCATGAAACTGAGTTTGTGCATGATTGTAAAAAATGAAGAAGCTGCTTTACCAAGATGTTTGGGAAGTGTGCAGAATGTGGTAGATGAAATTGTAGTTCTCGATACAGGTTCAACTGATAAAACGCCAGATATCGCTCAACAATTCGGTGCTAAAGTACATTATTTTCAATGGTGTAATGATTTTAGTGTGGCTCGTAATGAAGCTTTGAAATATGTAACTGGGGACTGGGTTTTAGTCTTAGATGCTGATGAAATTATCACACCAGAAATTGCACCGCAACTAAGAGAAGCAATTAATATAGATGATTATTTATTAATAAATCTTGTTCGTCAAGAAGTTGGTGCAACTCAATCACCCTATTCTTTGGTTTCTCGATTATTTCGCAATCATCAAGATATTCGTTTTGAACGCCCTTATCATGCTTTGGTTGATGATAGTATTGCTGCGATTTTAAATAAAGAAAATTATTGGCAAGTTGGCTATTTACCAAATGTGGCAATTCTTCATGCTGGATATCAAAAAGCTGTAATTAATCAGCAAAATAAATATGCTAAAGCCTTAACTGCAATGGAGGATTTTTTTGCAGCTAATCCTGCTGATGCCTATGTTTGCAGTAAATTGGGAGCTTTGTATGTGGAAATGGGGAAAATTAAAGAGGGAATAGAGTTATTAAATTGGGGTTTAAACCTGGTAGTTGGTAATCGTAATAAAACTCAGAAAAAACCTTTGGGTTGGTTGAAGTATGGTCAATCAATGAAGGTAAAAAAATCTCTTGCTCAAGATATCAAGGAAACAAATTATGATATTTTGTATGAGTTAAATTATCATTTGGGTATCGCTCATACACATTTAAAAAATCTACCTCTGGCTATTTATCATTATCAAGCGGCGCTGAAGTTACCAATTTATCCGTTGTTGAAGTTGGGAGGATATAATAATTTGGGTAATTTGTTGAAAGCTATGGGGGATTTACCAGGGGCTAAAATTGCTTATGAAACTGCTTTGAAAATTGATGATAGTTTTGTGACTGGTTATTATAATTTGGGGATGGTTTGTAAAGCTATGGGGTTGTTTGTTGAGGCGATTGAGGCTTATAATTGCGCTATATTTTTAAATCCTAATTATGCGGATGCTTATCAAAATTTGGGTGTGGTATTGTTGAAGGTTGGTGATGTGGAAAATAGTTTAGCAGCTTTTGAATGTGCGATCTCTCTCCATCAACAAGATAATCCTCAAGAGGCTAAAAGGTTACTTCACGGTTTGCAGGAAATGGGATTTTTTAGGTGACAGATTTGAAGTTGTTATTAAAAACCTAAATCGATCCTTTGAAGTTTCAATCCCTCATAGGGATTATGTGAAATTTCAACCAAATCGGGGAAAATATCTCAATATTTTCTGGATGCCAGTTTCAATCCCTCATAGGGATTATGTGAAATTTCAACTTCCCCTATATATTGGGTAAAAATCTATGGAAGTTTCAATCCCTCATAGGGATTATGTGAAATTTCAACCCAGGTTGTAATATTGCCCTTGGCTAATTGCGAGGTTTCAATCCCTCAT
>RDYJ01000081.1 GCA_004293145.1 Nostocales cyanobacterium
TTCTGGAATCATAACTCGCAATTTTTCTGTCAAAACTTCAATTGTAGAAGATTCTGTAACCAAACCTGGTACATCTTCGCTAGTTGCAACCCAAACTTCTGCTTCTGCATCCCAGAATGCTTCTACTTGATAAGTAATTTGTGTCATAATTCCATGCTTCCTAGACTGAAGGTAAAAAAGAACAAATTATCAATTAAGTATAGAATATATTATACTTCATATTCTATTTATTAACAAAATAACATTACTTTTTCCTCTCTTCCTTCGTGTCCTTCGTCCCTTCGTGGTTCAATTCTATTTTTTTACTAACCGCAGAGGCACAAAGAACACAGAGAAAGATAATTTTGTTCTTCTTCTCTCTCTGCGTCTCTGCGCCTCTGCGTGAAATAAAAAAATCCTCTAATTCTAATACTTCCTCTCCTTTGGTTCAAACATATTCACCACCACCGGCATATATTGAATATCAATACCCGCAGGTGAATAATAAGCCATTGTATGTTTCAAAAAATTACCATCATCCCTGTTTGAAAAATCTTCCCGAAAATGTGCGCCCCTACTTTCTTGACGATTTAAAGCTGATGCTAAAATTGTCTGTCCTACGATCATTAAACTTCGCAATTCTAAAGCTTCCACTAATTCCGTATTCCAACAATTGCCTTTATCATCTAAATAAACCTGTGGATATTGTTGTTGTAATTCTCCTAATTTCTGCAAGCCTTCACTCATTAATTCTGCTGTTCTAAACACTCCACAAAATTCCGTCATTGTATCTTGAAATTGTTGACGAATTTGATTTATGCGATATTTTCCAGACTGTTCTAATAAACTTTGAATTTCTTGTTTTGCTTCTGTTATATAACGTTGTTCATCTACAGATGGTAATTTGCGATTATGCACATATCTAGCTATACTTGCTCCTGTGCGCTTGCCATAAACTACACATTCTAACAGCGAGTTACTACCGAGACGATTTGCACCATGAACAGAAACACAAGCCGTTTCCCCAGCCGCAAAAAAGCCTTCCACTAAGTCATCTGCACTGCTGCGAACTTGTCCATCTGTGTTCACTGGTATACCACCCATGCAATAATGAATTGTGGGACGTACTGGCATGGGTTGAGTGACTGCATCTACACCTACTAAACGATGGGCTTCTTCCCAGCAGAAGGGAACGCGACTCATGATTTTTTCTTTACCCAGATGGCGTAAATCAAGGTAAACAAATTTACCACCAGGGCTGCCGTCAGGATTTATACCCCGTCCGGCGCGAATTTCATAAGCGATCGCTCTTGAGGTAATATCACGAGGAGCCAATTCCATGCGACTGGGTGCATAATTGGCCATAAAGCGATCGCCTTCAGCATTGATTAAATAAGCACCTTCTCCCCGTACTGCTTCGGAAATTAGCACCCCTACTGGATACAAGCCTGTTGGGTGAAATTGCACAAATTCCATATCTTCTAAAGGCAAACCAGCGATCGCTGTCATTGCCAAACCGTCACCAGTGGAAGCATAATCATTAGAAGTAGTGTTATAAACGCGACCATATCCCCCCGTCGCAAACATCACGGCCTTAGCCCGCACCACCTCAATATGTCCATCTAACAGGTGAAACATCACCAAACCTTTTGCCTGTCCATCTTCTAAAATCAGGCGCATTACATACCATTCTTCGTAAATCTGCACACCATAACGCCGCAGATTATTCACCAACTCATGTAAAATTGCGTGACCGGTTTTATCAGCCGCGTAACAGGTGCGGTTGTGGGAATGTCCACCAAAAGCCCTTTGAGCAATTCTACCATCAGGAAGACGGGAGAATAAAACCCCCAGATGCTCTAAATCAATGACTACATTTGGCGCTTCTTGGGTGAGAATAGCTACAGCGTCCTGATCTGCCAAATAATCAGAACCTTTGACAGTATCAAAAGCGTGTGCTTCCCAGCTATCTTCTGGGTCAACATTTTTCAAAGATGCCGCCATACCACCTTGGGCTGCGACTGAGTGGGAACGAATAGGATGAGTTTTGGCAACTAAAGCTACATTTAACCTGGGGTTAGTACGGGCGATTTCTAAGGCCGCCTGACATCCAGCCAAACCACCACCAACAATAATCACATCATGTTCTAACATTTTTAATACCTCAATTCCAAAAAAAATACCCTGTCTGTAAACAGGGATGTTATCTTATTGATGAGTTTCTTGCCACTACCAATTACCAATTACCAATTACCAATTTATCAACTGGTTGCTTGGATAGGTTGTTGCTGAGAAACGTTACCGGGTATAGGTTCAGTTTTTGTTCCCGGTTCCACAGCAGCCAATTCGATATGATTTAATAATGTTGTCACAAAGGCAAACAGCAAGAAAGGCAGTGTGAGAACAATCACCAGCCCTACCGTAGCTAAAGCATATACTGGTCTTCTAGCGCCCATCAGTGCCAAAGCAGAAGCCAAACTAATGGTAATTGTGATTAACCAAGCAATGATTTGACCGTAGATATCACCAAAGGTTAAGGTGCAGACAAACCGATAGTTTTGAATATTATTTTTATTCATCTTATTTGCCTCAAGTCTATCCTATAGGTTCTACCTTAAAACTATGTTTGACTGATGGGCAATTTCTCAATATTTTTCCAAGGTTTGTAATATGACTTAACAATTTAGACAATAGACCACTAAATTGTTAAGTAGAATTTATGCTAATTAAGTAGCTTGGCACAATTAAATATAAAACCTCTCTCCAAACGTCTCCCCTAGCAGGGGAGAGGCTTTGACTCCCCCTGTCCTGGTAGGGAAGGGGGTTGGGGGGTTAGGTTTATATGATACTTTTTAACGCCCACTTACTTACTAGCAATTTCTAAGCTTTAGTACGCCCTTGCTTGACCATTGTAATTAAGGTTTGATGAGCATCTTCAGCATTGGCTAAAACATGATCAAACTGGATGCGAACGGGTATCGTTTCTCCTTTCACCTGTGCGGTTAAATTCATACCTTGGGCATCAATTGATAGCATCTGGGCTGAGGTGACATTCTCAATGTTACCAAAAGCCTGGGCGTAGATAACTATAGCTTCTGCATGATCATCGTTCATATGTTTGCAGATGCGATCGCTAATTTCTGGAGAGAACTGATCAGACATTGTGATGTGCAAAGTTAAGTAGGCTAATTATTGTTTACATTCTAAGCTATACTAGATTCATATTTACAGTAACCATGTTACATCTGACAGACTTTTCCATAAGTCACTGAAATTTTTGTGAAAAATAAATCATCTATAGCAACAGAGAAGGTAGTTAAGACAATTATTGACAGCCAAATCTAGACACAAATAGACTTTCCAACCTGTCACCTGTCACCTGCCATAACTCATTGCATATTAGTGACCCTTGCAGACGAAAATCAGAGACATAAAACTGTAGTAAAACCATATTAGGAAATTTATGGAAGGCAAGAGTCGATGAGCGAAATTAGTCCGCGCAGAATTGTTATTGGCGATGTACATGGTTACTATCAAGGTTTAATGGTACTGTTAAAAAAAATCGCTCCCTCATCAGAAGATCAAGTCTATTTTTTGGGAGACTTAATAGACCGGGGACCTCAAAGCGCACAAGTGGTAAATTTTGTGAAAGAAAATAACTATCCTTGTCTGCTGGGAAATCATGAACAAATGTTACTGAATTCTTTAAGTAATAACTTAAACTCTAATCAAACAATACAAGCATGGCTGTATAGTGGGGGACAAGCAACCATTACCAGTTATCAAGCAGCCAAAATTCCTGAAGATCATCTGGAGTGGTTTGGAAATTTACCAACATATATTGATTTGGGGGATATTTGGTTAACCCATGCAGGTGTTGATCCCAGGAAGCCTGTAGCAGAACAAACTGCTGAAGAACTTTGTTGGATACGAGATGAATTTCACAGTATGGAAAAGCCGTACTTTAGCGATAAGTTAATTATCGTTGGTCATACAATCACCTTCACGTTACCAGGAGTTGCCCCTGGAAAATTGGCACAGGGACAAGGTTGGTTAGATATTGATACTGGTGCTTATCATCCCCGCAGTGGTTGGTTAACCGGATTAGACCTTACCAATAACTTGGTTTATCAAGCTAATGTGTTTAACAATTCTGTGCGTACTTTACCTTTAACAGAAGCAGTTACCAGGATTGAACCCAAGGAAATCAAAGTAAGTCGTCGTCAAAAGCAGCGCACCTATTAAAAATTCATCCCGTAGCAGTCAGCTAATGATCTTGGTGCATAGCTACTTTACTTTTCTTGAGATGTTTACGGTAAAAGGGCGCGGATATTAGCTTTATACGCTGAATTATCTAAGCCATAATTGCTATTACTTGGTTGATTGTCTATTTGGCGTTGGAGAGACTTAACGCGATCGCTTGCTCCAGGGTGTGTACTCAAAAAGGTGGGAACTGAACTTCTTCCCTGTAGTTTTTTCATAAACGAGACCATAGCTGAGGGTGAATAACCGGCTCGTGCTAAAGTCTTTAAACCTCTTGTGTCAGCATCATATTCATCCTGACGGCTGCGTGGAAGATTAAGTGCTAAATCCACACCAATACCTACGGCTCTATTTCTGTCTAAACCAGCAGCGGTAGCAACACCACTAGCGATCGCTTTTTGTCGCATCTGCTTGAGTAAGTGTTTACCTTCAATATGACCCATCTCATGGCCAAGGACACTAGCTAGTTCTGCTTCATTGTCCGCAGCTTTGACTAAGCCAGTATTCACATAAAGGAAACCACCCAGAGTTGCAAAAGCATTCACAGCTTCATCTTCAACCACCTGAAAAGTATAAGGAATATCAGAGCGATTGCTATTAGCTGCTAACCGTCTTCCAATCTGCTCTACATAGCTATTAAGCTGTCGATTCCGGGAAATTCTGACCTCTTGGCGCAATTCATCATTCATCTGCTTACCAAGCTCAACTTCCTGACGCGTAGATAAATTAGACAACTGAAATACTTGTACACCTTGGAATAAAAGCGGTAATAAGTCTATGCCTTTACTTGGTAAAGGTGTCATCAAACACAGGCTTAGAGCAACACTTAGCGAAATTAACGGATACAACCAGCGCCGCCGCCATACACGGTAACTTGCCAAAAATCCATTCCAGTTAATCATAATGCCATCAAAAAACAGTTGTGTGAGAACTTAAAATAGGAGACGTATTATAGCTAACTAAGTTGCATTCTCAACTCAATACCTGGAAAAAACAGATTAAGGAAGGTGTTACAGCTTCTCAGATAGATATCCATATTAACACCAAGATGGCAACACAGAAAATCTCAAAGTCTACGCTATGATTAACAATCAGGAATTATCAACTGCTCTGTGAGGGGAGCATTCTGCTGTTACTCCTCCCTCCTGTCTCTGTCATGATAGACTATCGCGTAACTGTATTATTCAGCCGCTTTGATTGATTATCTAATAGAGTTAATTAACATAAAATTGTTACTTGACTCTAAAACCTGGTTTAACTTTAATTTAATCTAATCTAATCTCAAAAAACTTGTTATGCCTCTGTTAGATTCCAAAGGTCGCTTATTCGGCAAAATTAACTTACTCGATTTAGGTGCTGCGCTAGTAATATTACTAGTTATTGTGGGCATCTTTATATTTCCGGGAACTTCCGGTTCAGTGGCTCAAGTCGGGACAAAAACAGTACCCATTGAAGTAGATTTAGTCGTACGTGGTTTAAATATCCGCGACCCTGAGCAGTTATTTAAACAAGGATTTAGTAAAGGTGGTAAAACCAATGTTATTATTCGTAATCAACCCTACGGTAAAATAGGTATTAAATCCATTCAACAACTCGAAAGAACTATCATTGTTCCTCAACCAGATGGTTCAGTTAAAGAACTAACAGATCCTAGAGCAAACAATTTCAGTACGGATTTTATCCTCACCCTCGAAGGAAAAGCTCAAGTTACTGATAACGGTCCTGTTTTGGGTAATAGTAAAGTCAAAATTGGGATGCCTTTTGAACTGGAAGGTTTTAACTACAATTTTAACGCTTCCATCATTGATATTCGATTGCAAGATCAATAGTATTGTGGTAATTGGTAATTGGTAATTGGTGATTATTACCCAGTAAAGAGTAAAGAGTCCCCAATCCCGAATCACCCATTCAGCAAAATTAAAAATTTCCGAATTAACCCAATTGTCACCGCAGGTAATTCTAATTGCGGAGTTAAACCCACATTTTCCAAAGGTTGAAAAAATCTCATAGTTTGGGGATTGATTTTTGCAAAACGACGGCCGATTTCTGGTCCGGTAAATTGTGATTTTTGTCCCCAAATAATCGCGGTGGGAGTTGTCAACTGTGGAATGTAAAGAGACAAATCAAAGCTCAAGTCTCCACGGACAAAAGATAGTGCTGCATATTCAGCATTTGGCTGTTGGGCGGATTGTAAATAAGCATCCACAATTTCTTGATCAATTCGATTCGACTGGGCAAATTGTCGTTGCTCTAAAAAGCTGCGAATACCTGCATCAGTTGCAATTCCTCCACTGTACAACAAGCGGTCAAGCACAGGCACACTGGCCAACTGAGCAAAAAAGCTGCGGGAGTAATCTTGGCCAAAGTCCGAAAGTCCAGAAGGACTGACGAGAATTAAAGACTTAAACAAATCAGGATGGGTGATCGCTACCCGAATTATCAATGCTGCTGTCAGAGAAGAGGCTATAACCATTACTGACTCGGTGCAAGTCTGCTGAATAAACTCCTGAATCGTCGTTAAATAATCCTCAATTTTGTAACTGCGTGGCGGATGGTCAGATGCACCCCAACCGATTAAATCTGGCGCTATCACCCGATATTCAGCCGCAAAAGCCGGGTATACCTTCGACCACTCATAAGCAGAAGACCCACCACCAAAGCCGTGTAAAAACAACAAAGTTTTCCGATCAGATTTTTCACTGTTATCTTGCCAAGGTGAGGCACTACCAGTATAGTATGCCATTCTGCCTAAAGATGTATTTACGGAAGATGGCTGAAATCCGAGTGGTTGAAACATAAACTTGATCGATTATTGTGATTATAGAGTAACTTTCGTGAAACTGAGGTTAAAATAAGTTGCTAATAGATTAGGTATAAAAATCCTACCCTTGTTTATTATTAACGAAGTCAGAAAAAAAGACTTCCGACCATCGTTAGATTAAATTAAGTAGATACAAGTAAAGCGGGGTGTCATGCTAAATCAGGCTACTCTTCAATTAGATCAATTACAAACTCTGGAAAACAATAAATTTCCGACTGACAGGTCTAGTGTACTCAACCAAAGGAACACTTCAGTTTCGCCGGATCTAGTTGAGGAAGATATTGAAGCTCATCAGGTAAATGTACCTAGATGTATTCGTTTAAATTTTGATGATTTAAAATCCTTTGAAATATTACACAATCAATTCAAAAACTGGGGACTGATTTTTGATAATTCTTTAGTCATACAACCATCTAATCCAGCATTTCCTAGCCGTTCAGGACTGAAAGTTTTAATGGGATCTCCCAAAAATGGATTTTTAGAAGTTAATTTCCTCCGTCCTGTAAACTTTGTCAGTGGCTTAGTGACTAGTTCACAGCGGTTAGTCCTTTCCGCCTACAATCAAAATGATGAATTAGTCAACGAATCAGTGTTACCAACAGCTAATGTTGTCGGTTCTGGCTCAGATATACCCCCAAATACCTTATTATCTGTAACAGCCAACTCCATCAAAAGGGTTAACTTCTGTTGCTTCGATGGTAATTTTACCCTTGATGAATTTAGGTTTTGTTTGACAACCTGAGAACTGACAAGTATCAATAAACATATACATTCCGGCGGAAATTCCCGAAATCAAATATAATTTTTGTCAAGTGGGCATCCTGTCCATGAATCAAAAAATCCGATAGTGAATAGGTAAAAACTGTGACCAAGGCTTCGTCTTTTTGGCGGCAATTAATCAACCAGCTTCCAGAGATCAAGACAGGAAGCCCAAAGCAACGAAAATTAAAACTTTTATCTGAACCAGGAAGCCTTCTTGGGTTCTTAACAATCATCGTTGCTATGCTGTTGTGGAACTGGAAGTTGCTGTTAGCACTTGCTGTTGGTATTGGGATCATGCTCGTGGCTTACTCAATACCTAAATGGAACTGGCAAATAAGTTGGTTAGAAATCCGCAGGTTTTTAAATAGTGCTAACAGTCGTTTAGCTTTAGCCGTTGCTAGTGGTGGTATTGCTACTTTCATTACTTACATAGCTGCTGCCATCTGGGTTGACTCTCCCAGTGCTTGGATGGCTGTTGGTGCTATTGTCCAAGGGTTTGGAACATTACTAACTTTAGTCTTGTTGGTGTGGCAAATCTTCAGCTGTCAAGAAAATCGAGAGGAAGAATATCTCGAACAATTATTTAACAACCTCACAGAAACAGATCCCTTAAAACGGTTGCTCGCCGTGCGCCAATTAACTAAATTCATTAATCGTCAAATTGTTAACGCTTCCGTGAAACAAGATGTGATCAAGTGCTTACAACTTCTATTGAGCAGGGAAGAAGAAGCCGTAATTCGTGAGGCAGCTTTGAATAGTTTGCAAACCTTGGATGGTTCACAAATTCTACTATCCAGCAATGCCCAACCTCTTGTCCCTATATCTACAAAAGTCTCTACAAACCTTAAGCACGAGGTTTATTAATCAGTTATCAGTTATCAGTTATCAGTTGCTAATAACCAATAACTAATGACTAATAACTAATGACTATTTTCGATATAATCTGCCGTTCTTAACCTGAACCACTGGATAATTACATCGTCTTACCAGTTGTTCATCATGGGTAGTGACAATTACTGTTGCCCCAAAAGCATTTAATTTCTGGAGAATTTGGATCACTTGCCAGGAATTATCGGGATCAAGATTTCCCGTTGGTTCATCTGCTAGTAGGAGGGGTGGGGTAGCGATAATTGCTCGCGCAATACTCACCCGCTGCTGTTCTCCGCCAGAAAGTTGATCAGGAAAAGAGTCAGCTTTAGATAATAAACCAACTAATTTTAAAGTCGGTTCTAAACGTCTTTGAATTTCTTTACGAGTATAGCCTTGAGCTTGCAGTACAAAAGTTACATTTTCCGCTACTGTGCGCTGGGGAATTAATTTATAGTCTTGAAAAATAATTCCGAGCCGCCGACGCAAGAATGATAAGTGATCGCCCCGCAGGGTTGCTACATTCAAATCATCAACAGTTACCTCTCCTTGGGTGGGTAACTCCTGACCATAGAGTAATTTTAAAAAAGTCGATTTACCAGAACCACTAGGACCTGTAATAAATAGAAATTCTCCCTTTTTAATCTTGATACTCACATCCATCAGAGCATGATAGCCGTTAGCGTAGGTCTTGGATACAGAGCGTAATTCTACCATTGACCCAACCTGACTACCCTGCTGTTGACTACCTGTGTCTTCTGTTATGTAAACTGTGGACATCTATAGAAATTCCTATTAACCCAAGTTGCTAGTCATCTAGTTTAGGCTGGTAATGAGTAATTGGTAATGGGTAATTGGTAAAATTTCTGATTGAATGAACCATCAGCAATTACTAATTAACACCGGGCACTGTTTATACTCCTGGTCGTGAACTGATAAACAAAAGCTTTGAGTACAAACTCAGGTAAAGCCAACATTCTGCGCCAACGCCAAGGTTCTTGATACAAACGGTATAGCCATTCTAAATTGTTATTTGCCAACCAGCGGGGAGCGCGAGTTTTTTTCCCTGACCAAATATCAAAACTACCACCAACTCCTACCCAAATTGCATCAGGGCAGAAATGTCGGTTTTTGGCGATCCATAACTCTTGACGTGGCACGCCCAAACCAACAAAAATAACTTGTGGTTGCAATTGAGCTAGGGTTTGCTGTAGTTTTTGTTCTTCTTCTGGGGAATGATATCCAGAGTGAGTGCCTACTATATTTAACCCTGGAATATTTTGCTGCCAAAACTCTGCTGCTGTTACGGCTACTTCCGCAGCACCTCCATAGAAAAATATCTTAGTTGGTGTTTTCTGTTGGCCGATTTCTTGTAAGAGTTTTTCTGCTAATTCAATGCCTGGACAACGTTGTACTTCTTGCTTTAATAGACACTGCAAATACAGAACGACTCCTGCTCCATCTGGAATCACTAGATCAGCATTTTGAATGACTTCCGCTAAGGAGCTATTGCGTTCTGCTTGCATAGTCATTTCTGCATTCAGGGTAACTACATGAGTTCCCCTACCTTCTTGTAGGCATTGTAACAACCAGTAGGGATAGTTACTCATGACATGGACTGGTAAGCCCAACACTGAAAATTTCGTATCTGATTTATACATAGTAAATTTTGAATTAGACTGGCACGAAATTATATAGAAGCTTAGTCTATCAAATTTTTTCCCAGACAGATTGATATATCAGCTTAGTTTTAGCGCCATTCTGATTCGATCTCAAAAATCTCTGCTCTAAAAGCAAAAAAGACTTGTGTGCAGGTGTTCCTGATCGTGAAAATTATCGCTACACTACGGGCAGATAAATTGGGAAAAGACGCTGGACTGATTGTAGATTAATAATCTCATGCTTTTTAGGCGTGGAAAGTGGAAAACTGAGTATTAACAAGCACAATTTAACTATGAGTAAAATTCGTATTGCGCTGATTGAAGATCATGATCTCACTCGTGTGGGCATTCGGACAGCACTCTTACAAAAAAAAGAAATTGAATTTGTCGGGGAAGCGGCCAATGCTGCTGAAGGACTAAAAATGTTAAAAAAACTACAACCAGATATTGCTATTGTCGATATTGGTTTACCAGATGAAGATGGGATTGAGCTAACAAGACAGGTGAAAAGTATTGCTGAAACTGAAAAGTTTGATACTAAGGTATTAATTTTGACTCTACAGGATAATAGAGAGTCTGTGTTAGCCGCTTTTGCCGCAGGTGCAGATTCCTATTGCATGAAGGATATCAACTTTGATAATTTACTCGAAGCCGTGCGGGTAACTTATCATGGTTACGCTTGGATTGATCCAGCAATCGCTAAAATAGTATTACAACAAGCACAGCAAAATCCCAATCAACTCCCATCTGGATCTGAGGATGACAAAACTTTGGGAGATGCTCAAGAATCTGAGGAAAATCAACAGTCTATCCAACCTTACGCTCTTACGGAACGGGAGTTAGAAGTATTACAATTAATAGTCGAAGGTTGTAGTAATGCAGTCATCGCCGAAAGACTATTTATCACAATTGGGACTGTAAAAACTCATGTTCGCAATATTCTGAATAAGCTATCTGCTGATGACCGCACTCAAGCGGCAGTAAGGGCTTTGCGTTCTGGAATTGTGGGCTAATTAGGGTTTGCTGATAGCTTGCGTGGCGTAGCCATAAAAGTTTTTTCTTAGGGCTAGGAGTCAGTAGAGACGTGGAAGGCCGAACGTCTGTACAAGTGTCAGGAGGAAGAATTAGAGGCAGGTAAGAATAGTCTCAAATCTGGGAAAATAATCGGTTTTTGATGGTTTCAAAGCTGATTCAAAGCACCATTATCACCTTTTATCCCCCTAAATTCATTGATTTATCCAGGTTTTCCCTTGATATAGCTGACACCACCCTACGCTATCAGCAAGCCCTAATTAGAGCTAATTTCAGCAGGTTAACGGTGACAGTCTCAAAAGACTTTTGGTATTGAGTTTGAATAACAAAAATATGATCATATATAGTCAGATATTAACAATTGATTGACACAAATAGGAACTAATGTTAATATATATAATCGTGTCTTATATGTGCATCATATATTTATGCAGGTATCTGGGTTTTATGATCAGTTGATTTCCTAACTACCTTGGTGATTGTGATAATTAACACGATCTTCTTTCATCCCCCATTTACAAACGTTGAAACCTAAAATTTTTAGGATTTTGAGGTTTCAACTGCGGGATTTTCAGCCGCATTGTTATAAACTTGATTCTACCTAGCTATTAAAGTATAGTCAGATATGACGGAGAAAGAGGTAGAAAAGCTGAAGCTCATGGTGGTAGATGATGAGCCAGACAACTTAGACTTACTCTACCGCACTTTTTGGCGCGACTTTAAAGTATACAAAGCCAATAATGCCCGTCATGCTTTAGCAATCTTAGAGCAAGTAGGGGAGATGGCTGTGATTATATCTGACCAAAGAATGCCAGATATGAACGGCACAGAATTGTTTAGCCTCACAGTCGAGCGTTTTCCCGATACAATTCGCATTTTGCTGACTGGTTTTACCGATGTTGAAGATTTGGTGGATGCGATTAACTCTGGTCAAGTATTTAAGTACATTACTAAACCCTGGAAACCTGAACAACTCAAGGCATTAGTTGAGCAAGGGCGAGATACTTATAATTTAGTGAAAAAGCGGACAAAAGAGCTTGGCAATGCTTTGCGGCGCGAATCTTTATTTAATGCTGTGACAACGGCAATTCGTGAGTCTTTGGATTATGACAGTATCTTACAAAAAATTGTGGTGACGATTGGACAAACCTTTGCTGCTACCAGTTGTTTATTAAGACTGGTGGAAGGTGATCTCCTGACAGAAAACCAATTTTCCTATCATGATCCTAAATCCCCAGCCATCAGCACGCCTTTAGACCCTATCCCATTAATTGAACAAGCCCTCCACACCCAACAATATCAATTAACTCAGGATACACATAATCACAATTCTTATATTTACCTAGTTGTACCACTAACTTGTCAGCATCACTTATTAGCGGTAATGAATCTCTATCAATGGGGTAGTGAACAACCTTGGCAAGATGAGGATATCCAGTTAATTACAGGTGTAGTAGAACAAGCTGCTTTGGCTCTTTCCCAAGCTCAACTCTACCAACGCTTGCAAGAAAAACAACAGCAAATTCGCGTTGAATTGCAGGTAGCTCGCCAAATTCAAAATAATCTGCTCCGTCAAACCTTACCAGAACTTGATGGTGTAAAAATACAGGCTTGCTGTTACCCAGCACGGGAAGTAGGAGGCGATTTTTTTGAAGTTTTTGTCCATCCTAAAGGTGACTTATGGCTGGCTGTTGGCGATGTTTCTGGTAAAGGTGTCCCAGCGGCTTTATTCATGGCCAGTGCCATTTCCCTGCTGCGTCGGGAATTATCACAAGAATCACCAGCAGAACCGAATATTGTGATGCAAAATCTCAATTATGCTCTGGCTGATGACTTAATCAGTAACAATTATTTTATTACTCTTGTGATTGCATCTTACAACCGAACTACTAGGGAACTTGTCTATGCTAATGCTGGCCATATCTACCCTCTCTTGTGGTCAAATTCAGTAAATTTAGTTACTCAACCTAATTATCTTAAAGTCCGTAGTGTACCTTTAGGAATTTTACCAAAGTGGCAAGCACAATCAGGCCGATTAATTCTGTCTGCTGGAGATACTCTACTGTTGGCTAGTGATGGAATTACGGAAGCAAAAGTATCACAAAATTTAAATTCGTCTATAAAAACTGATGGTACCAGTCAGATCATAAACTCTTCTATCCTAAATCAAGAAGGTCTTTGGCAACTTATACAAGAGCAATCTCAACCTTTGTCTCTTGAAAATTTACTAACTCGGATTCAAGCAGATAACCATGTCCAAGAAGATGACCAAACTATACTCTCCCTGGAGGTTTTGTAACTCATGAAAAGCGAGCTTCATGTCCCAAGTGATTTGAGTTTTGTAAATATTGTGGAAACTTGGTTGCTGGAATGCTTGAAAATCCATCTGGGGGACTCTGTGGATTGGTCCGAGCAATCAGGGCGTTTACGTTTGGTATTGGTTGAAGCATACTCAAACGCTGTACGTCATGCTCACAAAGATCAGCCTAGTTTACCGATTTTACTGCGGTTGGAACTCAAAGATCGCAAATTGGCGATCGAAATTTGGGACTATGGTCAAGGTTTTGATCTCTCTACCTATTTTCCCCCTCATCCTGACCAGAAACAAGAAGGCGGTTATGGCTGGTTGATTATGAATCGTCTCATGGATAAGGTGGAGTATCGGTTACAGGTTGATGGTGCTAACTGTCTCAAGCTAGAAACTACCATACCAGAACAGGTTAATTGATCAGCATCCTCGTTGAATATAGTAATTTATTAAGCAATATGAATCAAATTAATAACTTTTGCTAAATTTATTTGATTTATTAGTGATAGTTATCGAATACTTAATATATAAAGGCTGCTTGTTGTGTTATGGAAGCGCCTGGAGTTGATACCAAACTTATCACCTTGCTTATGAAACCTTTATTTTGCCTATCACCCCGCTATCGTCTTGATGATGAATTACCTTGGTTAGAAGGTATCGATCCTAGCCGTCATTACTGGATTGCGGTGAATGGAGAAAAAAAAGTAACATTAGCTCTTCCTGGATTGATAGTTTCTTCTTTGGATGAGTTCAAGCAGGTGATCCGCAGATTTCGCTCTTTACAACCAGGCGAAATGATGAGTTTGGCGAGAATCTCTAGCCGTTGCATGATTCGCTGCATTGCTACTAACTGCTATGCTGTCGAAGGTAGAATTAATGATGCTCCGGTATGGCATCTTTTTGATCAAGAGACTTTAGAAAGTTTGTTAATGACAGCGCATCCAGATTGGCAATGTGCGCCTTCGGATATTGAGTTAGGTAGAAGACTGTTATTGCGTTCTTTGGCTCAACCAATTTGTAGTAAGGGGTTGAAGCCGTAAAGTTAATAACTAAACATTTCTAGTAAAACCTCCACAAATCTTCCTCGTGGTATGCTCTCTTAGAAAAAGATATGTTATCTCTAATGTCTTTGTTCTCAGCTAGGATTTATGGAAAATGCTCCGTCGAGAGGAGGAAAAAGAAACGATTTTAGTTGAAAGACATATCATTAAACAATCTCACCAACATTGGCAAGAGATTGATAAATTATCCTTCCTGTCAAAAAATTTATACACCGCAGCTAATTACATTTGTCGTCAAGATTTCTTTGCTACTGGTAAGAAGTATAGCCTCACTAACCTTTATCATTTAACTAAGCACTGTGTAGATTATCGAGCTTTACCTACTAAAGTTAGCAAACAAATAATTAAACGATTGGTTTCTAGTTAGGCTGGTTACTTTGAAGCACATAAAGAATGGATATTTGTTTAGTTTAGCACGAACGGTAAAACCTCAAATTGTTTCTGGAATAACTGCATATTCTTTGTTTGGTGGCCGCAGGGAAAGTAAATCTTGGGGTGAGGCTAAAAGTTTGATTTTGGCTTCTAGAATTTCCCGTTTTGGGTTGAGAATAAACAACCATAAAACATTAACACTGCACCAAGAAGTATGAGCTTTACCTGTGACTTGAATTTGGATGTGGTTATGATCCAGATTTTCCTGAACTTCTTGATGGGGTTCGGCTTTGATGTCTTGGGCTTCTTGCTCAAGATAGGTAGCGATCGCATCGAGTCCAACAACAGCAGACTCTAAGGGTGGATACATCACACCATCTTTAGTAAATAAGGCCGCAGTATTTATAAAATCACCTGCGTTTAAAGTGGTAAAATAACGCAAAATAGTTGGTTCTGTAATTCCTTCAATTACAATATTCATATTTTTAGGTTTGTAAGAGGTTGTCGGATAGATCCCCGACTTATCAAAGAAGTCGGGGATCTGACTGTTAGGGAAGAGGGTTGAAAGTCTTTGAAAAACCCTGTTAGCACAAAGGATTTGCTGCTGACCGCTGAAAGCTAAAATAAATAAATTATCCCCAAGTAATTACCTGGGAATAAAATTTAGATAGACATTGAGGTTGGGAGAATATCGAAAATTACTTAGTCAGCTAGGGGATCAACACCCATATCTATGACTACTTTGCGGAAAACAGTTATTTGTTGACCAAAATCTAATTCTTGGAGTGTTTTTAACACTTGTGCGCCATCACGAGAAATCTGATAACCTGCTGGTACAGGTACTACGAAACCTTTCGCCATTAATTCTGCTAATTCGTACCAGAAAGCTAATTTGGTGTTAGCACTGAGAATTCCGTAAGCGCGAGAAACTTGTGTATTTCTTTGAACCGCTAAATCACGCATTGCTTCTAACTGCTCTGCATGGGACATTTGCTTGATTTGGTTCAACAAACCTGCTGCTAATTGTAATCTAGCTGCACCTGTAGCGGCGGGGGTAATGGATTTACCCATTTCTGTGTAAGCATACCAAAGAACTGCTAGTTGGTCATCCACGCTGAGGGCTTTAAATACAGTAATAGTGGAAGTAACAGCATCAACTGCTTGGTTGCTGTAGTTGAAAGCTTGAGAAAAGCGAGTTGAAGCTGAATCAGAAGTGAAAGTCATATTGTCACCACAGTTTATTAACGAAGTCGGTTGTTAATCAGTGGGAGGCTGGCATCACTCTGGGTTGCTTGACCTCTTGTAAACAATTCTGCATTATTTCTTAACAAATTGCAAATAAAATTTACATATAGTTGGGGTAAAAAGATCAAATGAATGTATTGATGGCATCGTGTATAATCGCAGTGCAGCCAAGGGGCAAAATTTTCCATCATTAAAATGAATGACTTTTCTGTAACCAGCAGCATAATTAAAGAGAAAGCTCAAGAGTTAGGCTTTCATAAAGTGGGCATTGCTGCTGTGGAAGGGATAGACGCTACAGAAACTCAACGGTTGCAAGCATGGATGGCAATGGGTTATCACGCGGATATGGCGTGGATGGGAAACCCAAAACGCCGCGATGTGAGTTTAGTGATGCCAGAAGTGCGATCGCTTATTTGTGTGGCGCTGAACTATTACACACCACAGCAACGCCCAGAAGGTGAAGAATATGCGAAAATTTCCCGCTATGGCTGGGGAAGAGACTATCATAAGGTATTACACAAGAAACTCAAGCAACTGGCTGCCTGGTTAGAATCATTGAGTAAAGACATAAAAGCTAGATATTACGCAGATACAGGGCCAGTACAAGATAAAGTTTGGGCGCAGAAAGCTGGTATTGGTTGGATTGCCAAAAATGGTAATGTAATTACTAGGGATTATGGATCTTGGGTGTTTTTGGGAGAATTATTCACTAATCTAGAGTTAGAAAGCGATCGCCCCGCCACAGCACATTGTGGCACTTGTACAAGATGTATACAGGCTTGTCCGCCTGGGGCAATTACTGAGCCGTATGTAGTAGATGCTAACAAGTGTATTGCCTATCATACCATTGAAAATCGGGCAGAAACATTGCCAGAATCAGTAAAACCCCATTTACACGGATGGGTTGCCGGGTGTGATATTTGCCAAGATGTATGTCCTTGGAATCAGCGTTTTGCTCAAATCACTGATGTGAGAGATTTTCAACCCTATCCTCAGAATATCGCACCTAAGCTGGTAGAATTAGCGCAAATCACAGATGAGGAGTGGGATAGACAATTTCCAGCATCAGCCTTGCGGCGCATTAAACCGGAAATGTTACGAAGAAATGCTCGTGCTAATCTTGACGCATCTAGGCTAAAGAATGACTCAGAAAGTAATCATCTTTGATTTTGATGGGACAATTGCAGATACAGTAGATGCTCTTGTCACTATTGCTAATCGTTTAGCTGTAGAGTTTGGTTATATACAAATATCTCCCAATGAACTTACTCTTTTAAGGAATTTAACTGCTAGGGAAATTATTAAATATTCCGGTGTATCTTTGTTGCGGATACCTTTTTTAGTCAAAAAAGTCAAAGGTGAATTAAAAAACAAAATCAAAGAATTAGAACCTATATCTGGAGTCACAGAGGCATTAATAGCACTTAATAACCAAGGATATAGATTGGGAATGATTACTTCTAATTCTCAAGAAAATGTGAGTGAGTTTCTCAAATGTCATGATTTAGATTATCTATTTGAATTTATTCATTCAGGAGTCACAATTTTTGGCAAAACAACGATAATTAACAATGTATTAAGGCAGAGGCAAATCAAAGCACAGTCGGTTATTTATGTAGGGGATGAAACCAGAGATATAGAAGCTGCGAAAAAAGCTAATATTCAGGTAATTGCTGTAACTTGGGGTTTTAATTCTTCGGAAGCACTAGCTAAACAAAATCCTGATTTTTTAATTCATCATCCCAGTGAATTATTGGATATAGTGAAAAGTTGTTAATGCGAATTTAAATAAATTCCATTCCTGACTTCTAAATTCTGTAACTACTTCTTTAATAAGGATTTATTCACCTGCAACCAAATTTCTAAACTCACCAATAACCATAGTTTTACACCATATCTTCCCCAAACATCCCCTTTAAAGTCTAACCAGTTACGCAAAATATCCTGGTTAATATAAGGTGAAATTGCACTATTTTTATTTAATAACAATTTCCTTGCTTCTCGTTGCCAATATTTTTTAAATCCCAATTGTACAGGAACCATCATTCCACTTTTAGGACGATGAATTATGGGATCTGGTAAAATATCACTCACAGCTTTTTTTAAAACTGCTTTTTCCTCTACTCCTGAAAGTTTATATTCTGGAGGAATTTGCATACTTAAATCAACGACTCTTTGATCAAAAAGCGGTGATAACCCCTGTAAACCTGCTGCTTGGGTTAAGTTATTCACTTTTGTTAAAATCTGATCTGCACCTTTAAATTTAATATTCAAAGACATTAATCTATTTAAATAATTAGCATCAGTATTTAAATCATGAAAAAATACAGATGATGTGTTTTTCAAACTTTGCCAGATATCTGGTTTTAAAAGTTGTTGTAAATCTAAAGCACATTTTTGAAAAGATATTAAATAAGCCTGTAATGTATCTTGATTATTAATAGAACCATATAAACTATTAATTAACATTGGTTGATTTTTCGGTCCACCAAAACAAGGATCTCCACCTTCTCCATTAAGTGTAACTTGTACGTTTTTCCGTGCTAATTTTCCTAGTAATAAATTTGGTACTGTTAAAGGATCACCAATAGGATCATCTAAATATAACATTGTTTCTGGTAGACATTCCCACATATTCCCAAAGGTAATTTCTAAAATGTGGTGTTGAGTGTGACAATGTTCAGCAACTAAACTAGAAAATTCTAATTCATTCGCTGTTTCTGTACCAAAATGAATAGAATAAGTATGAACTGGTGCAGTATGTAATTGTGCTGCTAAGGCTGTAATAATGCTAGAATCTAAACCACCAGATAGAAATACACCCACTGGTTGATTTTCAGGTAAATATTCTTTGACAACTTGTTCAAGTAAAGAACGTAATTTTTGACTATACAATTCTAGAGGTTGATTTTTATCTATAACTTGTTCTTGTAGTTGCCAATAATGATAAAGTTGTTGTGATGGCATTTCTAAAAAAGTCCCAGGACGCATTTCTCGAACATCTTGCCAAAGTGTTCTTTCTCCGGGGACAAATGCACAACAAAGATAATCTCGCAGTGCGACTAAATCTAAATCATTTGTGCGATAGGGTGCAAGGGTAATTAATTTTGGGGCGATCCAACAAGTTAAACCAGTAATAGTGTAATATAGAGTCCTTCCACCTATGGCATCTCTTCCTAAATACAATAATTGCTTTTCCCTGTCCCAAACTACTAACCCAAACATCCCTATCAACAGGTTTAAACATTCAGAGTTGTATTTTTCCCAGAGTTGGGCAATTATTTGTTGATTGCTGACATTCTTGTTAAGATCAAATGTCAATTTTTTTTTTTTTTTCAACCGATTGCTTAAGCATATATCCCCAACCACTACAAATCTTTTTGTGGGACTAAGTGCTAACTTTTGGGGTGAAGAGATAACTGCAAATTGTTCATCTTGCCAAATTGCATCTTCTCGTAAATTATCTAACTTTCCATAAGCTACACACCAACTAGGAATTATTTCAGGAGTTGCAATGGTAGATTGAGGATGGTTAAAAAAATTAAATAGCATAAAAAACTAAATAAAAACTAAAATATCTGGAGATAAATGTGCAGTATTTATCAAGTATTTAGATCATACTCCAATGACCAATTATTAGCCCAGAGAGAATGATATGATTCAGACAATTTTAGTACCCCAAGGTGCAGAATACCAAGCTGTTTGTCGGGGTTTAAGTCGTTTCCCTGGTTCTCAGTCAAAGGTGATAGCAGTTCCCCTGGGTATGCAAGCACTACGTCAATTCTTAAAAAAAAATTGTCAGCATTTAAATCAACTGAATCAACAGGTGTTGCTGATGGGTTTATGTGGCAGCTTAAATGAGCGTTACAGCATTGGTGATATTGTCCTCTATCAAGATTGTATTTATCAAGGAAAGCTGCAAAAGTGCGATAGTATCCTGAATAAAAGTATACATAAACAGCTTGGGGATAAGGTATCTTTTGTCAAAGGAGTAACGAGCGATCGCGTGATTTCCCTAGCTGAAGAAAAACGTAATTTACATCAGCAATTTGGCGCTGATGTTGTTGATATGGAAGGATTTGCAACCCTAGAATTTTTCCAGCGCCTTGGGGTGTCAGTGGCAATATTACGAGTCGTCAGTGATGATTCTCTCCATGATATACCTGACCTGACATCAGTCATCACTGCCGATGGTTCACTCCCACCTTTACCCCTAGCCTGGAAATTAATCCGTCAACCCCTAGCTGCTATTCGCTTGATTCGCGGTTCTTTGCAAGGACTCAAAGTATTAGAGACAATCGCCTCCTGTTTTTGACATAGCTTAAATTGCGGCTTCTGTACGCTGAGAATCAAAGAACATCTCGAAAGAACTATCAGGTACAATTTGACGCAAGTGCTGAATATAACCGTCTGCATCTGACCGACTACGGAATCTGGCAACAATCACACGCTCTTGATCCGCAACCACACGAGCTATAGCCCAACCATTCAGCCGATTTCTATAAGAAATTGCCTGATTTGTTGATTTGGTATCTTTGTAATCTGTATTTTGTGGCATGATTATATTAACCGTATGAATTTGAGTGACTGGCGTTAGTGCGTCTCTTAGGGGGGATAGCACTAGCGCCTTTAATT
>RDYJ01000001.1 GCA_004293145.1 Nostocales cyanobacterium
AGAAAATTGAGAAAGAAATAGCAAAGGAGAAAAAACAAATCACTTAAAAGTAATTAATATATAAGTACCTTATCAAGTAACTGATTTATCAGCCCCCTTTATATCAAAAACCTGATTAGTCAACTGCAATATCAGCTAACTAATCAGGTCACTTCAATTAAGTATTCTTATTTACCCTATACTTATAAAGCCTTATTTGCAGGGCATCTAACCTTTTGTAGACGCTAGTGAAATTTTTATGAAGTATACTAGAGGCAGTGCTTAATGCGGTGTCTGGATCATCTTTGAGGTGAGCGTCACATATCTTTACAACCCCCACAATTGAAGATAACTCCTCTATGCAAGTCTCTAGGTCTTCAGCCATTTCTATATAAATTGGGTTTTCCATTTGACTATTCCTCTTGATTAAAGTTCAGGTAGTTTAGGCTTCTTAACACTGCCTAGATAGTGTTCAAATAATACTTTGACATCATGACCTGTGACTGCTGCTACTTCTGTAGGAGTCATACCAGAATCAATACAGTGGGAAGCAAATGTATGTCTTGTTTGATATAAAGCTCTATGCTCAATATCTAAATCTCTAAGGGTCTTTTTCCAGCAGCGTTGAGATAAGTTATGGTCATCTATTGGTAAACCTTTGGGAGAGGTAAATACTAAGTCTTCTTCCTCTCCTTTAGGTCTTTGGATAAGCATCTGGTAAACATTATTATTAATGGGTACTATTCGATATTTACCAGTTTTAGTAGTTTTGCGCTCTCTGGTACTACTACTACCCCTATACCTACCTAAAGATTCATAGATGTGTATTTCTCTTTTTACTAAATCAATGTGCTTCCATTGCAGACCTATAGCTTCAGAAGTTCTTAGACCTGTGTTGAAAAGTAGAAGTATGAAGTCATGGTAATGAGAGTAATACTGGCTGTCTTTGAGGTAATTTAATATTTCTCTAACCTCAGCTTTTGTGAAAGGTTTAGCTTTTGGTTTCTCAGCAATTTTAACTTTTATTTCCCCAAATAAATCTCTTCTGACAACCTGCAAGATATCAAGATACCTTTTTCTACTAGAAGGTTTTAGCTTTCTAGCATCCACTAACCATTTCATAAATGCTTTTGCATCTACTGGAGTTTTAATCTCCTTGCCATAAGCATTAAGTAACTTTATTAGAGAGTCATCAGCAATGTTGTAGGTTTCTTCTAAACGCTCTTCTATAAGAGAAACCAAAGGAGGAAACTTTGATTCAGTAGGCTTAGGACCACCATTACCTGAGTAAGTGATACCTTGTAGCCAAAGGTTATATTTGTTGAGGGTAGTATCAAATTCTCCTACTAGGCAATCTCTGTATATTAGCTTACCCAAATACTCTAATCTTGCCTTCTCTACAGAGTCATCCCAGTTTCCCCAAGTTATAGAGTAACTTTGTTCTTGATAAGTCCACCTAAGTAGGCAGCTATTACCATTTTTTCTGACTTTCAGTTCTCTCATTGCCTCTATGCAAATCTATGCAAATTGCATGAAGACAACTTTTATTGAACTAACCAAAGAATCAGGCTTATAGCTCTTTAAGCTTCGATGTCAACGATGTACTCTAACCAACTGAGCTATACGTCCTTAACCAAAGCAATTTCTATTGTAGCATATATATTTTAAAGGTCAAGAGCAAGATACAACTAATGGCAAAAATTATTTAGGGCTTGCTGAATAAAACTGAAATCCTTATATATAAAGATTTTCAGGAATATTAGAGACTAAAAAGTGCAAGGAATAAGCTTTGAAACCATCATCACTTTCCTAGATTTAAGACTATTCTTACTTCCCTCTAATTCTTCCTCCTGACTCCTGTACAGACGTTCCACCGGAACGTCTCTACTGACTGCTGACTCCTGTACAGACGTTCCGCCGGAACGTCTCTGCTGACTCCTAGCCCTAACGAAAAGACTTTTTCAGCCAGCCCTATTTAGTTCTCCTAGAACCTTCCACCACTTCCAACAAACTCCGCAACATCCAATAAGCAGAAGTTCCCCCCGGATCTTGATGTCCAATACTGCGATCGCCTAAATAACTCGCTCTTCCCTTTTTCGCTAACATCGGTATAGTAGCCTTTAACCCACCTTCCGCAGCAGTTACAGCCACGCGCAAAGCTTCCACAGAACTCTTACCTTCATTTACAGCTTGCTCAAAAGCAGTTGCAGCGGGAGATAGCACATCTACCATTGTCTTATCTCCCAACTGTGCCTTACCACGTTGAATTACTCCATTTAAGCCAGATTGGAGTAAATTTAATAAATCCTTTCCCGTTAATTCTTGCTTACCAGCAGTAGCAGAACTAGCTCTTAAAAACCACGTTCCATATAAAGGACCACTTGCACCCCCCACACTAGATATTAAAGTCATACTGACAGTTTTAAAAATACTGCTGATGTCCATCTCGTCTATACTGGGTAAAATACTCCTGATCTTTTTGAAACCTCTATCCATATTGATACCATGATCAGCATCACCAATGGCTGCATCTAGTTCCGTCAATTCTTCTTTATGTTGCTCAATGACAGAAGCAAATACATATAACCATTTAACAATTTGCACCTGAGTAACCATTTCAAACTCCCAGCGTAAACTTGCGGTTTTAACTGGCGCATCCCATAACCGTAACATCTCCTCATCTAACTTCAGCAGCGTGATGGAACAACCTTGCATTTCTAATGATGTCATGTAGGGTCCAATGAGATTACGCACTATTTGCAGTCCTTCCATCTCACAGATTTCTGCTAGTTTGCGGTAGACAAGATAGAGTTCAGAAACGGGAGTCCCACCCATACTGTTAACATAAGCTAAGAGGCGATCGCCCTTTTGCAAGGGTTTATTTAATAGTTCCACATCCACCCAGCCGTCTTTGGTTTCATCCCACTCCCGCACTGTGCGACAATAGGCAATATCATCAATGAGCGATGCTTGCGGCGGGCAGAGCCAACGTACTAAAATTTCCGTAATCTCATCCCCTGACTTCATGGATACCCGTTCTATTCCTGGTTCACCATGAATCCCAATCCCTAACTCTATCTCATCATCTCCCAAAGCAAAAGTCGGTGTCCCCTTAGCCGGAACAGTACAAGAACTTAATGCCACACCGACACTGCGGCCATGCAAATTCACCTTTCTACACAAATTCGCTATCTGGTGCAAATCATAACCTTGTTCTGCGGCGGCTCCACAAATTTTTTCTGCCAGAATCGTTGTTCCCACACCCCTTCTTCCTTGGGTATACAAACTATCCTTCACCGCCACATCATCATCAATAATAATATTTAACGTGCGAATTCCTTCACTTCTGGCTAACTCCGTCGCCATTTCAAAATTCATGACATCGCCGCTATAATTTTTAACGATATAAAGAATACCAGCACCACCATCTACCCGTGCCGCTGCTGCTAACATTTGATCAGGAGTTGGTGAAGTAAAAATCTCCCCAGGACAAGCAGCATCAAGCATTCCTCGCCCCACAAAACCCACGTGCATTGGTTCATGACCACTACCACCACCAGAAATAATTGCTACCTTTCCCTGTACAGGTGCATCGGCTCGATAGACAAAATTAGGCTCATAATTTACCCTAATTAAATCAGTATGTGCCATAGCCATTCCGGCTAGAGTTTGCCTCACAAAGTCTTCTGGTTGATTAATCAGCTTTTTCATGGTTTATGTTGGCAATGGTGCTAAAACTTAGGATAAACTTTCACAGCACCAAATTTCCGCATTTTTGCTGATGATTACTCTTGGGTTTGGTTAAAAGTATGCAGTTTTACGAAACTATCAAAAGCATACCAAGCTAAAACATACCAAGGAATTACTTCTAACTGCATACCTTTAACTATCAATTGTCTCATCGCTAAGATCCCAAGTCCAAAGGGAAACAGAAAACGCAAGTCAACCGTACCATCTGTAGCGTGTTCAACTCGTTGGTTTAAGTCAATGACTGCATTAGATATACCCATTGCTGCTTCCGTTTTCCCCTGAGTAATATCTGCAAAAATTATGCCTATATCTCCCAAGGTGGCTAAAATTTCAGCTAAAGTTCCATTTTGCCCATCATGACGAATCAGAATGCTACCGTGATTAATATTAGTTCTTACCTGAGTAATGCGGGGTTGTGCTGTTAGAAAATTGGCGATATGTTGCATTTTCTCAGCTTGACGGTTTTCAGGTGCAATTCTCAACCGTAGTCTTCCTGGAGTATCACTAACAATTTTTGTAGCTATGGGATGAAATAGAGTATTTAAATTTGCTTGATCCATTTTTTGTTTCACACTAAAGTCATCCAATTTTGGATTTTAGATTTTGGATTTTGGTGAAGCAGCTATGCCTATAGCACACTACGTGAATGCTAACGCGTAGCGTGCCGGAGGCATCATCCGAAAGGATTGACCTCACGGATAAATCCAGACCCTTCTTTGCTGTTCCCTGCCTACACACATAAATATGTCTAGACCATGCTACGCGCTAACCGTAGCTATACCCCGCAGGGCTTGACAGGAATCAAACCTTCCATATAAGCAGGGAAATTAACCAATGCTTATTTACTCGTTAATTGTGAATTAGATCGATTTTCAGAAGCTTCAAATACTGGTTTATATTGTTCTTCTGCTATTTCGGATCTAGCTTCAGCCACAATATCTTCCCAAGTTTCACCCAATTCTGCTAAAGATCCCTTACTTTTTTCATAGGCAATAATTCCACCTTTGACTATTGATTTAGCTATCGGTTTACCAATGCCAGCGATTATAGGAATTACCACAGGAGCAAGTAAAACTGCACCAATTCCAGCTATAATTCCAGGAGCGCCGGCATCTGCTACGAAATCAGTAATTTTTGCCATAATTACATCTACCTCCAGTAAATTAGAGCAGATTAAATAAGCCCTTCAATTTACTCTAATTTCTAGGGTTATATCATCTTTCTGTTGATAGATGTTTTGAGATATATAGAACTCATATTTTATTTTTGTTTGTCTAACTTGCGGTTTGTGCTTACAAAAATCGGTACATCTCAATGCAAGTAAAAATAAACGCAGCCATACCAAAAACCCTCTGAAGCTCTTTTACTTTTGTTTCCTTTGCGCCCTTTGGGGTAATGCCTCCGGCACTCTACGCGGACAATCATATAAAGCCTTACATCATTTTATTTCTTTAGATAAAAATAAATTTACACATTTGGGATGCTCCCCTTGCTATTTGCCTTTTTTGTCTATGTAAGTATATAAAATTACCCCACACATACCCAAGGAAAGTAAGCAGTAAAAGCATTTTCTTCTATTAGGGCTTTCTGATAAAATAATAAAATAATAAAATATTTTAAATATATTCTCATTGTTGATAATTTAATCTCAAGTGAGGATTTAAACCCCACCTGAAACTATTAACTCATCAAATTTAGATTTATTCAGCCAGCCCTAATTATTAGCTAAGGAATGGCATGGTAAAGCATTAGTTGCTGAATAAATTATTATCAAAATTGATAGATTTATTAAATCGTCGCCACAATGATAACACTACTTTTTTCTGTTGGATTGAATGTAGAATAATAAAAGCCAAAAATGTATATGCCAACCAAAAATGCAAACTTCTACCAATTTCCACCATTGCTGAATTTTGCGGGAAAATATCAGGTAAAAGAATGCCAAAAAATTTGACATTATTACTTTTAAAAGAGTTGGAAAGCAAGAAACCAGTGATAGGAACAACCCACATAAAGATATACAAACTGGTATGTAGGGCGACTGTTTGAAACCATTGGGGTGTAAATTTAGGAAATTTTTTTGTATATTTGCGCCACCAAACCCGCAATAATACTAAAATTCGCCAAGTGAGTACAGCCATTGTTAAAGCACCAATTGATTTATGGAAATCATACAGGGAAGGACGAATAAAAACTTCTCTTGGCAACCTGGCCATAGATGTGCCAGTCACAAATAGTATTAAATAACCAATTGACATCCACCAATGGATAGACATTAGGTGCTTAAATGCGGAATTTTGTCTAGGTTTAGGGGGTGTATTGACTGAAGACATATCTGATGATTGGTTTGAATCTATGATTATGAACAATTGTAAATTTAGTTTAGCGAAGATTTAAGTTATACGGTCTTGTTTTTGGGTTAAGGTATATTTAAGGTAAATGAACCACTTTTGAAATCTCACGCAAAGGCGCAATCTCCGTCAGGAGATCCCGCAGGGTAGGCGCAAAGGAAGAGAAAAATAATAGTGTGGTATGAATACATGAAAAGTGGTGTAAGCTAAATTTAAGGTAGTGAACAATATTACCAGCTAGGTACATCAATGCTATACAGCTTTACATTCCCACAGGAGATAATTGACAGCATTCAAGAAAGGATAGAAGTCCTGGAAAGATGCTTAAATGATGGGTGAGTAAGGAAGATTTAATTGAGGTATTGAGAGATGGTATTTTTGAACTGTTTTAAATAATATTCTGCACTACAAAAAACTTACATCTTCATATAAATCATTCATATTGCCCTGAAAATCAAGACTTTGCAACTTAAATAATGATTGTGTATAAGATTGTAATACCCATAAACCTTGATCATTCCGACGGAAACAATCTAATTTAGGTTTCTTGATATCAATTAAAACATATTCTTGTAAAGTGTCTATATTTTGATAATCTGTAAATTTATCACCCCGATCAAATGCTTCTGTAGAATCTGATAAGATTTCAATTATTAAACAGGGATATTTTTTATAATTTAATAATGCTTTATCTCTTTCATCACAAGTAACCATCACATCAGGATAGTAAAAACGATTTATTGTTTCTATTCTGGTTTTCATATCAGTTGTAAAAACTCGATATCCACTACCGCGAATGTGATTACGAATGAGAAAAGCAATATTTAATGTTACAGTTACGTGAGGATCGGAAGCACCAGCTATTGCGTAGATATAACCGTTGATGTATTCATGTTTGACTGGGCTTTTTTCTTCTAATGCTAAATATTGTTCGGGAGTGATGTAAACATCATGATTTGCGATCATATATTTAATGTTTTTTATGAATAGCTTTGATTTTGATTATATAGTAATCCGGTTTGATTCCTGAATTTACTCGTAGAGGTAGGGAACAGGGAACTCTTAACAGGGAACAGAAAAGAAGGAATATAAGGTGTACTGAGTTTGTTCAAAAATC
>RDYJ01000002.1 GCA_004293145.1 Nostocales cyanobacterium
TTGACATTTTTGAAGCTGCTAAAATAGCTAATGTGATCATTATGACAAAAGACAGTGATTTTTTTGACTTGGTTTGTCGGTTGGGTACACCTCCTCAGATTATTTGGTTAACTTGTGGAAATGTTACTAATCGTAATTTACGTCAACTTCTGAATTTCACTTTACATGATGCGTTGGAAAAATTACGCCAAGGAGAAATGATTGTAGAAATCAATAAATCTTGATTATTAATTACCTTGTTCTTTAAGAACCTGAATTAAATCATTAGATAACCATAAACCAGCTTTTTTTAAAGATTGAATTGGTTCATCAATACAAGTTATTAACCCCTGTTTCTTTGCTAAAACCAATATTCCCAAAGTTCCCATAAATGGAATATTTAAACTTTTCGCTACTTTTCTAGCAGCAGCATCATCAATAACTGCACGATAACCACTATTTTTTAAAGCAAATGTCAAAACTTCAGATTCTCCCAAATCTATACCCCAAGGTACAATTAAAGCAGAAATTTCCGAAATAGTAACTTGTTTTGTCCAATTAGCATTAGGTAATTCTTGAGATGCTATATCTATTTTACCAGCTTTGACAATTTCACCCCATACACCACTAGGAACAATAATTTCCGTAAATAACTGTGGTAGTAAATAGGTAAGCTGGCTTTTAAATAATACAATTAACGGTGATGTATTAATAACTATTTTATTCATGTTTATTCATCTAGAGAAGCAATTTCCTCAGCTAATTCGACCGCAGTATATTGAAAAGGAGAAACCTTATAACGAATGAGAACATCCATAAATTCTATTCTGTTTAAACCTGCTATTTCTGCCGCTTTACACTGAGATATTTCTCCCAATTCATACCATTTTACAGCAGCAGCTATTTTTATTTCTTTGGCTAGTTCATCAGGTGCTTTACCTAATGATTGAAAAACACTTTCTGGTAATTCTATAGATATGGTTGTCATCGTTAGATAGTTGAAGTTAATAATATAATTGTAATCTAATTACAAGTAATTAGCAAGATGAATAATTGAAACTAACAAAAAAGAGCGATCGCCATACCAACAATATGTTAATAACCAATGTAGCTTAATTGATTAATCATCAAACAACGTTCAATATAATACGATGACTATTAGATGCTGGAATAGGATTTGTTGAAAAAATCCTCAACTCCATAACCTAAAACTACCCACAAAATGTTAAATCTAGTAACGTTGAATTATCAAAAACCAACGTGAAAGCACAAGTATTTAGAGGCGTAAATCAATTATCCTACGAAGAAATCCCAGTTCCTACCCTAGAAGCAGATGAAGTGCTAGTACAGGTGCGGGTTGTGGGTTTGTGTCAGTCAGATATTAAAAAGATTCGTTATCCTTTGTATGAACCACCACGCATATTTGGACACGAAACCGCTGGAACTATTGCTGCTGTAGGTTCTGATGTAAAAGGGTGGACAGTAGGACAACGGGTAGCAGTGATGCACCATATACCATGTATGCGTTGCGCTTACTGTTTAAATGATAATTTCTCCATGTGCGATGTTTACAAAAATATCTCCACTACCGCAGGTTTTAACGCCAGTGGTGGCGGTTTTGCAGAGTATGTGAAAGTACCAGGTCATATTGTGCAAAATGGCGGCTTAATTCCCATCCCTGATGATATCAGTTTTGAAGAAGCGAGTTTTGTTGAACCAACTAATTGCTGTTTAAAAGCCGTTAAAAAAGCTCAAATTGCACCAGGACAAACTGTGTTAGTAACTGGGGCAGGTCCCATTGGGTTAATGTTTATTATGTTGGTGAAGTATTTGGGAGGGAGAGCGATCGCCACCGACCTCCTACCATCTAGAATTGAAAAAGCTTTAAATGTAGGAGCAGAAGCGGCTTTTGATGCTCGTGATCCTAATTTACCCGCAAAAATTCAAGCTTTAACTGGGGGAATGGGTGTTGATGTCACCTTGTTAGCAGTACCCAGTGATAAAGCCTTCTTCCAAGCTTTAGACTGTACCCGCAAAGGCGGAAAAATTCTCTTTTTCGCGGAATTTCCCGATGAATTAGAAATTCCCATCAACCCAAATATTCTGTATCGTCGAGAAATTGACTTAATGGGTAGTTATAGCTCATCGTACCGTCTGCAAAATCTATCTGCGGATATAGTTTTTAACCGTCGCATTGATGTGAAAGCCTTGATTAGCGATCGCTATCCTCTAGAAAATTTATCACAAGCAGTAAACCAAGCGATCGCACCCACACCAGAAACGTATAAAATTTTAATTTATCCCTAAATGGGTAATAGGTAATAGGTAATAGGGAAAGGATTTTAGGTGAATCCTCTTCATTCTAAAATCCTGAACATCCTAAAATCCTGAACATCCTGATTCAGACAAACAAAATCCTGAATTTTGACTTTTGAATTTTGACTTTTGACTTCCCGAAGGGTGTCCTGATTCTGACAATTATGATTATAATCGCTTTTTTAGCCTTCTACGTCGCCTTTAACCTGGGTGCAAATGACGTTGCTAACGCAATGGGAACATCCGTAGGCTCCAAAGCCGTCACCCTCAAACAAGCAATCATTATTGCCGGCATCTTAGAATTTACAGGCGCGGTATTATTCGGGCATGGAGTCACAGAAACGCTAGGAACGAAAATAGCCAACCCCGACTTATTCATTGCTACACCCCAAACCCTAGCTTTAGGGATGGTAACTGTACTGATATCAGCCGGAGTATGGCTGCAAATAGCCACATCATTGGCTTTACCAGTCTCATCATCTCATGCAGTAGTCGGTGCGATCGCAGGTTTTACTTGGATAGCATTAGGAATAAATGCTATAGATTGGTCATCAATTGGTTTAATTACTATTGGTTGGGTATTAACACCAATAATCAGTGCAATTACCGCCGCTTTTTTTTACAGCCTCATCCAACGCTGGATTTTATCTCAAAGTGATTCTCTCTTTCAATTAAAAGAATGGATTCCCTGGTTAAGTGTAATTTTACTGAGTATATTTGGTGTAATTGTCTTACCATCCTTAACTCAACCACTGACAAACTTTCTAATTGAGGAAGTTGGGTTAAAAATACCTGCTCACGACATCCCCATTGTTACAGGTGCAATAGCCGCAATAGGACTTACAATCTATAGCTGGCGACAATTAGATTTTGCCACAATCCAAAATCTAAAATCTAAAATCCAAAATCCAACTGAGCAAATATTCGGGCGCTTTCAACTATTAAGTGCTTGCTTTGTCGCCTTTGCACATGGTTCAAACGATGTAGGAAATGCGATTGCACCTCTAGCTGTAATTTTCTACATCAACCAAACACACAGCGTCCCTAGCAATGGAATTACCATTCCCTTATGGATTATGATCCTTGGTGGTGCTGGCATTGTTGCAGGTTTAGCAATTTGGGGCAAAAAAGTTATTGCCACAATCGGCGAAAATATCATATCCTTACAACCTAGTAGCGGATTCTGCGCCGAACTCGCCACAGCCACCACCATCTTATTGGCTTCGCGATTCGGTTTGCCAGTATCCACCTCTCACGCCCTCGTTGGTAGTGTAGTGGGCATTGGACTAGTGCAAAACCCCAAATCCATCAAACTGCAAACACTTCAAGGAATTGCCGCAGCCTGGGTAATTACAGTTCCAATTAGTGCTTTAATCAGCGTACTAATATTCAGTATTATCCGGATACTCTTAAATGGAAACTGAATTTTATGAAAATTCTTACTTAAAATTGATCTTACGAATGCAATACATTTTAGATTAATAACTTAAGTAACATTACTGTTTCCTAAACAACCTTTTGGTGCTGTATCACTACATTCCATCCTAATTCTACCCAATCACAAACCGCTATATTCTGCGATTATTCCGAAAACTAAAGCATATTTTTGCAGAATCGTTAGTCATTTATTAGAATATTGTCAAGGAGATAGCATTATCTTCTATATTTCACCGAACAATACTTTAATTCCTCAGAGCAGCGGAAACTGTCACGCAATTTACACTTCGCACAAATTTTGGTTTTTAACAACCTACCAATCCCATACTGTTCGGTTAAGAATTTTTGTAGGTTGGGTTCAAGAAAGCACAACCCAACAAAAGTCAGTAAATGTTGGGTTCAAGAAACGTCAAACGCCATTTGCCACCAGCCGGAAAACCCGTCCAAGGCCATGGCTGTCCAACCTACCTGATTTAATCTTTTTAGCTTAACCGACAAGTATTGCCTACCAATCTGCAAGGCTTGGAAATAGTTATCAGTGAACAGTAAACCATGAACAGCAAACAGTAAACAGTGAATAGTTATCAATGAACAGTAAACAGTAAATAGTTATCAGTTTTTAAGCTGACAACTCATAACTGATAACTGATAACTAATTATCGTCAAGGTGTTAGAGGTTAGAAACTAATGGGGCGATTTGAAAAGCGACCAGAGAACCCACGAGTCAGAGGCGACTTATCCAGAGCCGCAGAAAATGCCCTTTGGGATATAGTTGAAGATTTAGAAAACTTGCAACAGAATGTTCTCAAGTCTTTACAAGATGATGTAAAGCGCCTGGAGGCTGAAAAAACCCGTTTAGCCAGTGACATTCAACGATTGATAGAGGAAAAAGAAAAATTACACCAAGCTCGACAAATTACCGAGCAGCAAGTTTTGATTCGTCAGTTGGCGGAAGTTTTAGCAAAACATATATCTTCCCAACTTCAATCCTCACTCAAAACCTTAGCTACTCAATCAATTGAAGGGGAATCTTCCGACCGGACTGCACTCAGGTCAGCTGAAGTCAATTCAATAGCAGTCAGTGATATCAGTGAAAATGTCGGCCAGATGTTAAACAATCTGGATGATACTGTCACAGTTGCTTTCAGTTCTCTCCAACAAGAATTAAAAAATTATCAAGGCAATCTTTCCCAGCAGTTGTTAAGAATGTACGATCAACAACAGCAAGGGGAAGAAATTTTAGCAGAATTTGTCAATCGTTTGCGAAAAGAACTGGAAAAACCCACAGAAACCACACCTCTAAAAGTAATGACAGGAGGTGCGCCAACAGTATTACAACTCACCGAACCACACAAAAACGGTTTTTTGGAAACATCCTCAGAAAGAATTGTCACTGAACCAATTTCCTTGCTGACTCAGGAATTGCCAAACAGCGAAAATTCATCAACAGAGGCTGTGCTGACATTACCACCACTACCACAAGAAACATCAGAACCAATTTCTGTTCTTGTTCCCGACTCCTCACCTGCAAAATTAACACCAGAATTACCACCACTACCACAAGAAACATCAGAACCAGTTTCTGTTCTTGTTCCCGACTCCTCACCTCCACAGTCAACACAAGTAGAACCAGTTTCTGTTCTTGTTCCCGACTCCTCACCTCCACAGTC
>RDYJ01000082.1 GCA_004293145.1 Nostocales cyanobacterium
TCTAAGTAGAAACTTACCAAAGCTTTAATTTGCGCTTGTCCTTCCTCAGAATAAACCGCTTCTGCACCTTTTTGGACAATGTAAGAAACACCGTTAAATCTGGTAGACTGACGACGGTTCCATAATTTCCACAATTCTACATCAGAACCATCTGCGGCTTTTGCGGTGAGGTTTTTGGGAACGACGGTTAAAGCGCAACGAGTTCCGGTGAAACCTGCGTTTTTGGAGAAGGAACGAAATTCAATGGCACAATCTCTAGCGCCTTCAATTTCATAGATAGAATGGGGAAGGGTAGGATCGGTAATGTACGCTTCGTAAGCAGCATCAAAGAAAATAATTGAATTATTAGCTTTTGCGTAGTTTACCCAGGCTTGTAAATGTTCTTTGGTTGCAGTTGCACCGGTGGGGTTGTTGGGAAAGCAGAGATAAATTAAATCAACTTTTTGGGAAGGAATTTCTGCGGTAAAGTTGTTTTCAGCAGTGACAGGGAGATAAACTAAACCCTCAAATTCGCCTTTTTCGTTAGCTTCTCCGGTGTTACCCGCCATAACGTTAGTATCGACGTAAACGGGATATACAGGGTCAGTAACGGCGATAACGTTATTTTTGCCAAAAATCTCTAAAATGTTGCCTGTATCGCATTTAGAACCGTCGGAAATGAAGATTTCATCGGCTTCTATAGCTGCGCCCCGTGCTTGGAAATCTTGAACAGCGATTTTTTCCCGTAACCAAGCATAACCTTGTTCTGGTCCATAGCCTTTGAAAGTTGAGCGATCGCCCATATCTTCCACTGCTTTAATCATGGCATTCCGGCAAGCTTCTGGCAAGGGTTCGGTGACATCACCAATACCCAAACGGATGATTTTCGCATCGGGGTTAGCTTGCGCGAAAGCATTTACCCTTCTGGCAATTTCTGGGAATAGATAACCGGCTTTAAGTTTGAGGTAGTTGTCGTTAATAGTAGCCATCTTAGATTTTTCAGAAACGCACTAAAATAGCTTACTGTAATTAACGTCTGGTATGGCTTGGCAGGTGTTGGGATAACTCTGGAAGAGAGAATAAAAAACAACAAGCCGCTACAGGTATTGCCTGTGGCGACTGCCAGAATTTTCAACTAAATACGAGTTTGGACAATTTGGTAGTAATAGATGCGCCGAATTATATAATTAACCGCAAAGGACGCAAAGTACACAAAGAAGGAGCTTTATTAAATTTAGCGCAGCCTCATAAACAAACGGTATAAGCTGTGAAATGCTTGAAACTGTTAGTTAACAATGGTGCGACGACGACGAGACATTACCATTCCACTAGCTACTAAACCTAGACCTAGCAAAGAAGCTGGTTCGGGAACTTTCCTCTTAGGTTCTTGGTATTTGATATCAGAGATAAATAATGAAGCGTGAGACAAACCTTGAGCAATTCCTTTATTATTTTGAGAAACCCCGATGGTGTTATAAGCTGCCTGTAATGTTGTGCCTTGGAAATTTTTAAACAAATACGCACTGTAACTGGTACTAGCTTTCAGACTAATTACAAAGGTTTTACCTAAAAGGCTTGATAAGTTACCTGCTAATTTCAAATTGCCTGTGGCACTGCTGTCTGCGGTAAAAGCATCAACGGTACTGTCATCTGATTTACCATCCAAAGTCCATTTTACCCCAGTACCAATTTCGCTGCTAAACAAATTATTGTTTAATTTACTCAGTAAAGTTCCTTGTGCGCCTGTATCATTACCTTCAAATGCTCCTTCACAGGCTGTAGCAATAAGTAAATTAAACTTAATATCTGTTTTGTTACAAGACAATCCAGTTAAAGCACCATCAACAACAGTGCTACTACCAGAATTGCTACTACCAGAATTGCTACTACCAGAATTGCTACTACCAGAATTGCTACTACCAGAATTGCTACTACCGGAATTACCACTACCGGAATTACCACTACCGGAATTACCACTACCGGAATTACCACCAGGAGCAGCGTATGCTGGGGCAGCGATGGAAGTATAAACAATTCCCGTAGCTAGTAATGCTGAACCTATAATGTGAGTAAGTTTGTGTTTCATGTTTTTGACTCCTTGAGTAGTTTGGTAACTTTGAGTTTGTTTTTGTCTTTTGCTGTTGTTTTATATCATACGCACAGGTTTAGAAATCTCAAATAGACAAAGTAGTGTTTTCACTATGTCTTTAAAATAGCTAGAAATTATGTAAACCAGAGATAAAGAACCAGGTAAATTTCCTGGCAATTTACGAGTTAGCGGTGTTTTCAACTGGCTGACTCAGTATGATTTAAGTAACAGCGTATTTATCTTTGAGTAGTCCTATTGTCTTAAATTTAATGGCTTGGGAGCGTAACAGCCAGAGTATATTCACTTAAATGTTTACATGATTTGGGACAAATTCGAGTAAAAAATAGTTATCGTCATTAAATTATTGAAGACTAAAATTCTCTTCATCCTCATGCTTAACTAAAAAATCTGCATATATTTTCTCTCATAAAAATGGATTACTGTTAAAATGATTGGTTAAAAAACTTTAAATTCTTATTTTTCATCTCTTTTGGTTTTAGATATGGTGCATCAAGATATTAACACTGCCAGAATTTCAATTATTATTCCTACTCTCAATGAAGCGAATAATCTCAAAGCAGCAATTACTAGCACTCAATCAAGTAAAAATGTCGAAGTCATAGTTGTTGATGGTGGTTCCGATGATGGTACACCATCTGTTGCTCAATTTTTAGGTGCATCTGTTATTTCTTCTGCTCCTGGTCGTGCTATACAAATGAATATAGGTGCAGCGATGGCTAGTGGTGAAATTCTCCTCTTTCTCCATGCTGACACCCGCTTACCTGCTGGTTTTGATCATATGATTCGCACAGCATTACAACAACCAGGAACTATAGCTGGTGCTTTTGCTTTGCGAATAGACTCACCTCATTGGGGTTTGCGTTTGGTAGAATGGGGAGTAAAATGGCGATCGCATTTTTATCAATTACCTTACGGTGATCAAGCTATTTTTTTAACTAAAACAGCATTTACAGAAGTTGGTAATTTTCCCCAAATGCCAATTATGGAAGATTTTGAACTGATGAGCCGATTAAAACGTATCAGCAAAATTACAATTATCGAAGTTCCTGTAGTTACATCACCCCGCAGATGGTTAAAAAAGGGAATTTTCAGGACTACCCTACTTAACCAAATCATAATCATTGCCTATTTAATCGGTGTTTCACCAGAACGCATCCGTAAATGGTATCGTCGAGAAAAATTCAGGAGAATTTAAGCTAGTTCTCATTTAATCACCCCCATCTTGGCAGATAATAACTGGTAATTGCTAAAAATCAGGTTAATTCCATGATGCCAAAGCACAAATCCCGATTCAATAGCAAACTCCAGCTATTATTCTTAACTTGCCTAGTTGTAATCCTGATAATTACCACCAAATTTGTTAACATTCAACAAATTTTACAAACATCTATTATTTGGGTACAAAGTCTAGGCATTTGGGGACCAATTGCATTTATTTTCATCTACAATTTGGCTACATTATTATTTATTCCTGGTTCATTATTAACCCTAAAAGGTGGTTGTTTATTCGGGCTATTTTGGGGTTCTATATATGTGTTTATCGCTGCCATTATTGGAGCAATTTTTGCATTTTTAATAGGACGTTATTGTTCACGAGATTGGATTTGTCAAAAGTTAGAAAAACATCCTAAATTTAAAGCCATTGATCAAGCAGTTGCTAAAGAAGGGTGGAAAATTGTGTTATTGACTCGTCTTTCTCCCCTTTTTCCTTTCAATTTATTAAATTATGCTTTCGGTGTAACTAATGTTTCTCTCAAAGATTACATTATCGGGTCATTTGGCATCATTCCTGGAACCGTTATGTACGTCTATATTGGTTCTCTAACCACTAATTTAACCATGATTTCTGCACCTAATCAAGCAAATAATCCAGAGAGCGAAATTTGGCAATTAGTTATGCAAATTGTAGGCTTAATAGCAACAGTTTTTGTGAGTGTTTATATTACCAAAATTGCTCAAAAATGCCTCAATCATAAGTATGGTAACAGTGGAAATTAATTCTGAAGAAATAAAACTCACAGGTGACGTAGAATTATGATTTTATCACAAATCAGATCCCCCTTAAAAATGAGGTCTAAGATAATCAGCAAAGCTAAAATAAATTTGATGTATCAAGTTTTAACAACAATGGTATTAACTTTGTTATCACTAACTATGGTTTTAATATTGCAACCAGATGTAGTTTTAGCACAGGAAACTGTGAATACATTTTCTCTCAACCCCCAAACTATTTTCAGAGATGCTTTACAGTGGATTGATAGCCTGGGTACAGTGGGAGCAATAGCTTTTATTGCTATCTATATTATTGCGACTATTGCTTTTTTACCAGGCTCGATTTTAACTTTAGGTGCGGGAGTTGTATTTGGGGTTGCTTGGGGTTCTTTGTATGTATTTCTCGGTGCAACTTTAGGTGCAACAGCAGCATTTTTAATAGGACGTTATTTAGCGAGAAATTGGGTAAATAGTAAAATTGCAGATCATAAAAAATTTGCGGCTATTGATAACGCTGTCGGTAGAGAAGGATTAAAAATTGTTTTGTTAACGAGACTTTCTCCCATATTCCCCTTTAATTTATTAAACTATGCTTTTGGAGTTACTGCTGTTTCCCTCAAAGATTATTTTCTCGGTTGTGTGGGGATGATTCCCGGTACAATTATGTATGTTTATATCGGTTCTCTAGCTGGTAATTTAGCCTTAATTGGGACTGAAAATCAACCTACCAATCCTACTCTAACATGGATAATTAGAATTGTTGGTTTTATTGCCACTGTTGCAGTTACAATTTATGTAACTAAGATAGCCAAGAAAGCTTTAGATCAGGAAGTATCATAAAATAATTGGTAATTAGTAATTGGTAATTGGTAATTGGTAATTTTCCCTGATGATTTTCCAGGAAATGTTAAATATCAAACTGAAAAAATCTTCTTGAGGGTATATGTATTGTAAATACAACACCAGATTCACTCAAAACGACAATCACAAAATAATTTATACTTCAGTATTTAGAGGTAATACTAATGTCTAATTTAGAATTTGATAGAATCACAGTTCTACCAATGGACGAGTATAATCAAAGGTTGGTAGCTAATGTTCATCCTGAAAATTGGGTGAATCCTCAACCTGCTGATTGTTATGATTTAGTAGTAATTGGTGCGGGTACAGCAGGATTAGTTGTAGCTGCGGGTGCTGCGGGTTTAGGTTTGGGTTTAAAAGTGGCATTAATTGAAAAACATCTGATGGGAGGAGATTGTTTAAATGTCGGTTGTGTGCCATCTAAATCTCTAATTCGCTCTGCTCGTGTAGTTGGTGAAATGTGGAAAGCTAAGGATTTAGGTGTGAATATTTCCCAACATCTTAATGTTGATTTTGCCACAGTTATGGCTAGGTTGCGGCGAATTAGAGCAGGTATTAGTCATCATGATTCAGCCGCCAGATTCAAAAATATCGGAGTTGATGTTTTTTTGGGTAGCGGTAAATTTGCTAGTAACAATACTATAGCAGTTGATGGTCAAATTCTCAAGTTTAAAAAAGCGGTAATTGCCACAGGTGCAAGAGCAGTTAAACCAGAAATTCGCGGTATTGAAGCAGCGGGTTATTTAACTAATGAAACAGTTTTTTCACTGATTCAAAAACCAGATAAATTGGCGGTAATTGGTGGTGGTCCAATTGGTTGCGAATTGGCGCAAGCTTTCCAGCGTTTGGGTTGTGAGGTGACATTATTTCATAAAAATTCTCACATTTTAAATAAAGAAGATCGGGAAGCAGCGGAAATTCTGCAACGGGTTTTAACTGATGAAGGTATTCGTGTGGTGCTAAATTGTCAGTTAGAAGAAGTGGTGACAGTAACTGAAGGAAAACGGCTTTATTTTTCATCAAATGGTAATCGAGATTCAGTGACTGTCAATGAAATTTTAGTTGGTGCGGGACGAGCGCCAAATGTGGAAGGTTTGAATTTAGAAGCGGTGGGTGTAGAGTATGATCAAAAGCATGGTGTCAAGGTAAATGATTATCTCCAAACTACTAACCCTAATATTTATGCTGCTGGTGATATCTGCATGAATTGGAAGTTTACCCATGCGGCTGATGCAGCGGCGCGAATTGTGATTAAAAATACGCTGTTTTCGCCTTTTGGTGTGGGACGTTCTCAACTGAGTAAGTTAGTCATGCCTTGGGTGACATATACTGATCCAGAAATTGCTCATGTGGGGATGTATGCAGAGGAAGCGGAAAAAATGGGTTTGGAAGTGACCACAATTAAAATTGCTTTTAATAATGTAGATCGAGCGATCGCTGATAGTGAAGAAGCGGGATTTTTGAAGATTCACCACAAAAAAGGCTCTGATCAAATTATCGGTGCAACCATTGTTGCTAGTCATGCAGGGGAGATGATTTCAGAAATCACAACTGCAATTGTGAATAAAATTGGTTTAAGTAAATTAAGCAGTGTAATTCATCCTTACCCAACTCAAGCAGAAGCAATTAAAAAAGCAGCGGACGCTTATCGGCGCACACTACTCACATCAAGAACTAAGCAACTTTTGAAATTTTTAACAAAATTCTCCTAATTACTTAATCTTGTTCTAAATTTTTAAGATTGGTAATAATTAATGAGTAGAAATTTAATCAGGAGCATCTATTTTAATTCCTGATCTTAAAATTATTCTGACTCCTGTACAGACGTTCCGCCGGAACGTCTCTACTGACTCCTGAATTCTTTTTAAAGTTCTGATTCCGTCTCAGGCGCAATAATTTCCCCAGTCCCCATTTTTAAAATCATATCCTGGTCGGTAATCAGTTCACTGAGTTCTTTAACTTTTAAATTCATAAGTTCACAAGCTATGCGTAGCTCTTGAGCAAATGTTTTCACATCATCACCATAGCCACATTGATAAGCAGCAATTGTAATTCCCTGTTTGGCATTTGCTCTAGCACAATCTACTAGTTCTGTACCATATAATTGTGTTGGTGATACCATAGATATAGTTATTATTGATCATACTCTCTTGCCTAGATATATTATCAATCATTGCAGCTGAGATCATCTCTCTAATGGCAGAATATAGCTCCCCGACTTGTTTGAGAAATCGGGGATATGGGAATTACTGAATTCTGACAAAAAATCAGCCGTTGACTATTTCTCCACCGTTGGGATGCAAAACTTGACCAGACATATAGGAAGAGTCATCAGAGGCTAAAAATACAAAACTTGGTGCTACTTCTTCCGGTTGTCCCGCTCTTCCCATTGGTACTTGTGCGCCAAAACTTTCTACTTTTTCTTCTGGGAAAGTTGAAGTAATTAAAGGTGTCCAAATTGGACCTGGTGCTACAGCATTGACACGAATTCCTTTAGAGACTAAATTTTGAGAGAGGGAACGAGTAAAGGCAACAATTGCACCTTTAGTAGAGGAATAATCCAATAGTTGTGAATTACCTTTATAAGCTGTAACCGATGTTGTATTGATGATTGCACTTCCTTGATGCAAATACTTCATCGCTGCTTTAGTGAGGAAAAACATTGAGAAAATATTAGTCCTAAAAGTGCGTTCTAATTGCTCAGAACTAATTTCTTCAATGCTATTTTTAGGGTGTTGTTCAGCAGCATTGTTGACGAGAATATCGAGTTTACCAAACTCATCTACAGTTCGTTCTACAGCTTGCTGACAAAACTTTTCATCTGTAATATCACCAACTATAGAGACTGCTTTACGTCCATGTTGTTCAACTAAATTTTTTGTTTCCTTTGCATCTTGATGTTCTTGTAGGTAGACTATAGCTACATCTGCGCCTTCTTTAGCAAATGCGATCGCTACAGCACGACCAATACCACTATCCCCACCAGTAATTAAGGCGATTTTATCTTTTAATTTACCACTACCCCGATATTTTTGATCATCTGCTTTGGGTTTGGGTTTCATTTCTGATTCTAAACCAGGTGGTTCTTGTGTTTGTGGCGGTTGTAATGTCTTTTTTGCTGCCATAATAATTCCCTCCAAATTTGAGTAGTGAAAATCAACTTTTCAATTATCAATTACTAAAAACAAACCTTGGATTGAAAATTTCGATCCAAGGTTTACTTTTCGCTTTTGCTCCCACTCGTCTTTTGCAAGTTAAGATGCAAGTTCAGACTTTTTATACCCCGGATATTAGCCGCACTAATTTCTGGCAAATGGGCGCGGCTTTTTAAGCTTCCTCCTCACATCTCACACGCTCTCAATCCAACCACTGAAAACAAGTACACAACTCTCTATTGATGCAGGATTTATCCTGAACATCTACTCTTAAATTAACTGTTATTTTCTTGTTGTTTATCGTCCCCTAGAAATAAACAAAAAACCACTTTTATCAACCTGAAGATGGAGTTATTTTTTATTATAAATTCTGGATTTTGCCTGATGCTTAATATAAGTAATTTCGCAGCAGTGACAATTTAGCTGGTAGATTAAAGAACTAATTTTGGGCAATATTTAAACTTATGACCCCTAAAATTGCCATTTACACTTGTTTGCTAAATTAACAAAAAGATACATACAAAATAAGTTTCTTCTGTCTTCCTTGGGATATACCTGAGATAGTGAGTCTGAATTGGCATATATTTGGGGTATGGGTTATGGTGACAATGAATATTTCCGAGTTAGAGCAAATTGATAAGTTCCGTAATTTACAATTAACTTTGCGTGACCGCTGGAAAACTAGCGAGTTATTTGACAACAGCGAAGCGGATATTTTAATTATCCCCTCTTTGAGCATTGACCAACGAGAAATGCAAAAAGTAGAAGGATATGAACATTATGAAGAAAGATTACTTTTTTCTTTAATTCGCTTAAGAAATCCCCGGACTAGGTTAATTTATGTGACTTCAATGCCACTACATCCCAGCATCATTGATTACTATTTACAACTATTACCAGGGATACCATTCTCTCATGCTCGCCATCGCCTCTTACTACTTTCTACTTATGATTCATCCCTACAACCCCTGAGTAAAAAAATTTTAGAACGTCCCCGTTTAATAGAGAGAATTCGTCAAGCCTTGCGAATAGATAAAGCTTTTATGGCTTGTTACAATTCCACATTTTTAGAAGCAGAATTATCACTAAAATTAAATGTACCCCTCTATGCTGCTGCGCCTGATTTGCAAATTTGGGGGACAAAAAGTGGTAGTCGAGAAATTTTTGCTCAAAGCGGTGTACCCCATCCTGATGGTAGCGAATTAGTTTGTAATTCCGCAGATTTAGCAACAGCAGCCGCTGATTTATGGGAACGTCAACCGACATTAAAACGGATGGTTGTTAAACTGAATGAGGGTATTTCTGGGGAAGGAAATGCACTTTTGGATCTCCGTCCGTTAATAGATGTTGCACCCCATAAAAATTCTCATAGTCAAAGTTCTCAGATTGAAAGAGTCGCAGCAATTAGCGATCGCTTTTCAAATATGCGCTTTCAAGCCACACAGGAAACCTGGGCTAATTTTTCCCAACGCATTCCAGAATTAGGTGCAATAGTAGAATCTTATATAGAAGGTGAAATCAAATTTTCTCCCAGTGTCCAAGGACGCATCACACCCGATGGAGAAGTAGAAATTCTCTCCACCCATGACCAAATTCTCGGCGGACCAGACGGACAAATTTATCTCGGTTGTCGCTTTCCTGCTGATGAAAACTATCGATTAGAATTACAGGACTTAGGCTTAAAAGTAGGTAAAAAACTAGCAGAAAAAGGCGCGTTAGAAAGATTTGGTGTAGATTTTGTCACCGTTGATCAAGGTAATGGTAAATGGGATATTCAAGCCATAGAAATTAACCTCCGCAAAGGTGGAACAACTCACCCTTTCATGACCTTGAAATTATTAACCAACGGCCGTTATGATCTGTCCACAGGTTTATTTTATAGTTTACAAGGAAGACCAAAATATTACATCGCTACAGACAATTTACAAAAAGATGCCTATCGGGGATTATTACCTAATGATTTAATGGATATTATCGCCCATCACCGATTACATTTTGATAGCGGAACTGAAACAGGAACAGTATTTCATCTCATGGGTTGTCTTTCTCAATTTGGTAAATTGGGATTAACAAGCATTGGTGATTCTCCTCAACAAGCAGAAGAAATTTATCACAAAGTTGTCACAGTTCTTGATCAAGAAACCAGTGGCGACTATCATAATTATGATCTGTTTTCAGATTATGCTTTCCCTATTACTAGGGATGGATATAGTTACTGATAAATTCAAATACAGCAACTGATGTTATGAGGTACAGATATTAATGATAAAACTCTTGCAGTGCAGGCCAGAAAGCCCGCTACTGGTGTACCTCACTCAGATGGAATCCGCTGTAAGTAGAAAGGCGCAAAAAAACAGAAGTATGTAACGAAACGTAAAGTTGCCTAAAAACCTCTTCCCTCCAGCATAGCTTGTGATCACGACAATTTTTAACGCCGACCTACTTAATTCAGAAGTTAGGGTTCAGAATCATGAAATTCATGAATACATCTGCGGTAGTTGCCCTTGACATCTAATTCTATGAAGTTTTATATTCAATAAGTATTACCTACAAAACCTAGCAAGAATTACACCTAACTGCACACTGATAATGCCCAGAATGGCGCTACCAAGCCAATAAACAGTTGCAGTTAATAAATTTCCACTACGCATTAAAGCCAGAGATTCTAAACTGTAAGTAGAAAAAGTTGTGTAAGCACCTAAAAAACCAGTTGCAACCATCAAACGCAATTCTGGGGGAATAATTGCCACTTTCTCAATAGTCAAAGTAGTAAAAAATCCCATTGCTAAACAACCGCTGAGATTAATAAAAAACGTTCCATAGGGAAAATTGATCCCAAATCTTTGGGCAAACCACAATGTTAAATAATAACGACTTAAAGCACCAGCGATCGCACCGAAACTAATAGCTAATGATTGGCGCAGATTAGGATCTTGCAGCATATTAGAGATTTAAACAGCATAACCTGATTGTATTTTGCCAATTTAATCGGAAAACCGTACCCATACAATAGGTTTTCATCACTGTACCTCAAAGTTGAACTCGATACAATCAAAACATAGCTAAATGAATGCTGTTATCTAACAATTAAACAAAATCATGCAGCATTAACAGGAGAGTGCAAAATGGGAAATCAATTGAAAACTGCTGCTTTATTAGCCGCGCTAAGTGGTTTATTAATTGCCATTAGTTATTGGGTAATTGGTGGTACTAGTGGCTTAATAATAGGAATTGGATTAGCAGCAGTTACAAACCTATTTTCTTGGTATCAATCTGATAAAATTGCCTTGGCAGTTTATAATGCTCAACCAGTTAGCGAAGCCCAAGCACCGGGACTTTATCGCATGGTAGAAAAACTGTCAGCCCGTGCTAATATTCCCATGCCTGGAGTTTACATTGTTCCTGGACAAACTGCTAATGCTTTCGCTACAGGAAGAGATCCAGAACACGCTGCTGTTGCCGTTACTGAAGGCATTTTAAATATCTTACCAGAAGACGAATTAGAAGGGGTAATCGCTCACGAACTCACCCATATTATTAATCGTGATACCTTAACCCAAGCCGTTGCTGCTACTGTCGCCGGTGCCATTTCTTTCCTGGCACAAATGTTAAGTTATAGCCTTTGGTTTGGTGGTGGTTCAAGAGATAATGAAAGAGGTGGAAATCCTTTAGGAGTGCTAGTAACAGTGATGCTTGCACCTATAGCCGCCACAATTATTCAATTAGCAATTTCCCGCACTAGAGAATTTTCTGCTGATGCTGGTGCTGCCAAATTAACAGGTAATCCCCGCGCTTTAGCTAGGGCTTTGCAAAGATTAGAAGCTACTGCAAAACAGATACCTTTAAATGCTAATCCAGCCTTTGAACCACTATTAATTATTAATCCAATTTCTGGGCAATTTTTAGGTAATTTGTTTTCTAGTCATCCTGCAACTGAAATGCGTGTGGAAGCATTGCTGAAAATAGAACGAGAATTAGCAGGTAGTTATTAATTTCTCTCGTTTCTCTCGTTCCCAGTCTCTGACTGGGAATGCCTTCCAGGAGGTTCTACCTCCCATTTTTAGTACCTAGATAAAAAATTAAATCTCTGATTAAAAAATAAGTTGTAAATCTAAAATAAAACCTAGTAATACATCCTCTCCAGATAAACTTTTAGGAGATTGTAAAACCTCTACTTCTTGATTTTGGCGATATATTTCTACTTGTTTATCTTTAGGATTAATTAACCAACCTAAACGCAAACCATTATTAATATACTCACGCATTTTTGCTTGCGTATCTTCTAAATCATCACTTTCTGAGACTAACTCAATCACAAAATCAGGACATAAAGGCAGAAATTTCTTTCTTTGTTCTGGTGTGAGTGCATTCCATGTTTCTATTTTTATCCAAGACACATCAGGAGAACGAGTACCACCATTAGGTAATTTAAAACCTGTGGAAGAATCAAAAGCTTTTCCTAAATTATTTTTGCGATTCCAAAATCCTAAATCAAGACACATTTCAAAATTGCGATTTCCTGTTTCTCCCCCAGTTGGTGACATAACTATTAATTCCCCTTCAGATGATAATTCCAAACGCAAATCTTTATTAGCATCCACTATTTCCACAAATTCATCATCTGTGAATTTTAATGATTTTGGTATTTGTAAAGTTACAGAAGTCATGATTCATACCTCGTGACCATAGCATAACGTTTTGATCCCCCCTAACCCCCCTTAAAAAGGGGGGAACCGGAATTAAAATCCTCGTTCCCAGTCTCTTACTGGGAATGCTTTCCAGGAGGTTCTACCTCCCATCATATCGACATTTTTAACCTAAACCCAGAAAACCAGAAATTAGCGGAAAAAGCTTACTACATTCTTCAAGTAATGTAGGTACACTCATGAGAATACCCTTTAACATTGTAATTGCTGTATCTGCTAAATCTTGTTTTTCTTGAGGATTTTGTGCGGCTTCTGCTAAAGCTTTGACTTGCTTGAGTGCCTTTTCTTTATCTTTTGGTGTTAAATCAGAATCAGCCTCAATTGCTGTTTGCAGTTGCGTCAAAATTTCCTTAATTCCCGGTTTCTCAGGTTCGGGTGCAGGTGGTAATTCATTAATAGTATTTGTTACTGTACCGCTAATTTCACCTAAATTCAAAGCCTGTCCACTTGCATTCAAATCTCTACCAACATTGATATTACGACTGGAATCATTAATGTTAGTCATTTTTTCATTCTCCACTTTGTTATCAATTTGAACATTAATAGGTTTATTGGCTAATGACATAATCATTTCTGGAATTTTTCCACTTTGTTGACGATGGAAAATTATTTCCTCATCTTTTGCTTGTAAAAGTGATTTATATTTTTCTTCTACTGCTGCTAATGCTAATTGATAATTTTGAGTAAATTCGCTGTGAATCTTTTCTTTATCAGCGCCTTCCGGTGCATTCACCTTAACGACAACTACCCCATCACCTTTATTTTCAATACTCTGGATAGATAATTCTGTATCTTCATTTTGGTTCTGCACCTTGCCAAAAGCATTAACAAAAGCTTTCCAGTCAATACCATCGCGGAAAATTAAATCAACAGTATTTAAAACCTCCTCAAATAATTTGCTAAATTCTCCTGGTTGAAATTCTCCACTACTAGGACGGCGTTCACGGTCATCTGTTCCAGGTTTAGGATATTCTAAAAGATAAACAAAGCGACAATCTACATTATCTAATTTAGTTGTACTTTCAATATTCCAAGCTTCTACACAAGCACCTGTCATGTGAGCCTTGCTGAAATTAGTACCAACGGCTTGAGCAAGAGTCAGGTTTGCCCATTCTAAACAAGCGCCTTGGAATGTGGCTTCAATAATATCCGCATCTTTTAAATTAGCCTCTTTCAAATCTGCACCTATCAGGTTTGCACCTTTGAGGTTAGCACCAGTATAAGATTTACTTCTACCATTGAGAGTAACCAGCAAATTGAGAACAGCAGGGTTACTCAATATAGTATTACCTGGTCTAGCAAAATCAAGTTTTTTCGCTTCATAAAAACGAGTGCGGGTTAGATTTGCTGTTCGGAAATCTGTGTTTTTGAGAATTGCACCAGTTAAATCAGCATCAGTTAAATCAGCACCACGGAAACTTGTGCCACCTGTAGCACCAAAGGCAATGGCAAATGAACGAATCCAAGGATCTCTCTCATCCCCCTTAAAACTACGCCAACCTATATAAGCACTAAAGATCACTAAAACTATGCATATGGCTATGGTTAGAGCTATGGATAGGGCTATTGATACGAACTTAGAGCCGATAGCAAAGAGTAAGACTAGGGATCCGGCTACTGATATAGCTATGACTCCGACTGTAAATACGGCCATGGCTCCAGATCCGGCTAGAGTTCCGACTACAGCTACAACTAAAGCTACAGTTATGGTTCCGGCTCCAGCTAGAACTCCCATTACGGCTATGGCTATGGCTACGGCTAAATCTACGGCTCTGACTCCGCTTCTGACCAGGATTCCGACTGCGACTGTGACCAAGACTACGGCTGCAACTATGGCTACGGCTATTAAACCCTTGCGAATAGCCATACTACAAGAGACTGTCAATATCAATATGAGAACTATTCCAGCAATCAAGTTTTCAGAGTTGTTGGTCTTAATAGATAAAAAAAGTGTACCACTAAGGATTGGGAAAAACCCTGATATTGCTGACAGCAGGAAAATAACTATCAAGAAACCAATTACCCAACGTCGCTGTAGTCCAGCCTTAGCACCGCTAAAATCAGCCCCTTTAAGAATAGCGTTGGTAAAATTTGCCCCTCTAATGTCAGCTTTGCTAAAGTTAGCTCCTGTCAAGTTTTGACCTTTAAAAGAGCGCCCTCGAAGATTTTGACCGGAGTAGTCAGGCGGCATAATCGCGTCAGCAAGAGGTTATCTATTATATTTTATACATACTTGCTGGTCTTTATTCCTGTTTTTGGCGCAATTCGCGGAAATTTCTCTGTCTGCTGTACTTAAAGCGGCTAAAAAATTAACCTTTAGAAAAATGCTGAATCGTTTGATTCACAAAATAGAGGTTTAGCAATGCTAAACCCCTACCAAAACAAAATTTTATTACTCCTATTTCCTACCTGATTACACTAATAATTATTTGCATAACTAGCCACCTTTCTATCAACTAACACAAGATTATCTACAGCATATTTAACAACCAAACACTCTTGTGTAGCATGACAAGAACTCTTTAAAACTTGCGTTTTCACTGCATCTTTCACAAGTTTAGCCTGGTAAGTATAGCGAGAACCAGAAGGTTGTGCAAAAGTTAGCTCTGCTAACATTGTATTATTATCCATACTTTGCTCTAAAATTTTACCTGCTACTTTATTATTAAACCAATTCCATCCTTGAATAAAAATTATTTCTCTTTCCAAAATCTGTAGTGCTGGTGGCAAAAGTCCCCAACCACGATAGACTTTATTCAAAAATTGTATATCACCAGTACGAGTTAAAATGGATTTGAAGGATTCTTGATCCAATACACCATAATATCTTGCTTCTGGTAAATCTATCGCTGTGGGTGCAAAACGATGTCCGCCAAAATGGCTGGATCTCCAAATTCTTACATGATCAAATTGCAATTCAGAAATAGTATTTTTAGCATGAAAATAAAAAGGATTGCCATATCTGGCACAACACTGATCATGGCTACCATGTGTACAAATTAAAATATCTCTGGTAACGCTATTTTCTACTTGAAAATCAGGACTTCCACCTGATAACCATTTCCGCACAACTCCCGCTACTTGTTCAATATTTGGTAACTTGAATTCTTGCTTGCGGTAGCCATTACTTAAACCTTCTTGTTTTTGATAAATCAATAATGTAGTTTGTTTTACTCTATGAGAGTCATCATTAGCAATTAACAAAAATCTAATTGGTAATTTACTACGCTGCACTTCTGCAACTAAAACCCGCAAATTATCTGAAACCCATTTGGAATTAAATGCTTCGGACATCCAAGGTGTAGGACATTCTACTAAAATATAAGTTTGGTAGTTTGTCGCACTACCAATTATATCTTCTCCTAATTGCCGCGAATAGTCAGAACAGAAAAATGTATTCATATTTATTTTCTCAACAACTGATTTTATAGACAAGGATAAAGAAAAAGTAAAATTGTGTTTCTAGCTACTACTTTTGATGTTCATAAATTTATCAACTCAACACATATATCGACTTTATTTATAAGCTTCTGCTTTTTTAAAGTCTTTCCGGTTAATAAATCCTGCATTTACAAATCTCTGCATCCACAGGCTTATTACTTCCGTAATAAAGGAGTTAAATATGTATTTAATTTTATGGAACAAGTCAGAAAATTTTACCTGCTGAAACTTGATGTTTATGAAGTTAGATTTGACGCTGTTAGCAAAAATAGCGTATTTCATCTGAGTAAGGTACACCCGTTAGTCTTAGGCTTATTGATTAAGTACACGTGATTTATATTACAAGTAAGTATATCGCTAACGTCAAGGTTAATTTGTGCAGTTTTGCTTAAGTCTAAACTATCAATATCCTTCTTAATAGCTGTAGTCTCTATATCTAAGGGCATAGTTTGACAAGGTTGGATTGTATCAATTGATGTGGACATATTGATAATATTTCTCAATACTTTACCAAAAAAATATAAACCGTAAAGCTATCCCAGGATAAGTCACCAGAAATTGAAATGATCAGCCTAAAGACAGATGCGAGGAGGGATAAGAGTTTTCATCTGTGGTTCTGTACTCCAAGTTCATCAACCATGAAGATGCTGAAAGTCTGATCATGCTTGATTTTTGAGAATCTGTATCAAGAGTAACAGAATTTAATCAGAAAAGCAAGTTGGTGATAAAATTTCTCATTTTTGCTAATTTTTCTCATTATAGCTAGATTACATAAGTCTAATCATTATTTAATACAATAATCATTAGAGTTTCCAATCCAATAAATAACTAAAAGGCTATATTACAAAATATTGCATTTTATTGATCACTTTTAATTACTAAGACCAATTTCAAAAAATATGGCGAAAGATAGAATTACTCCAAGTCCGACAAAAATAGATAGTTATTGAGAATTCAGGATAGAGACAATATTAACGTCTATCCTATTTCTGCTGGTTTGAATACATCAAGCATTTCTGTCAGACCAAAACCGCTTAATGTAATTCGCTTTGTCCTAGATATTCATTTGGGTAAATTGGCTACATCTTTAAGATTGTTAGGTTTTGATACTTTATATCGTAATGACGACTATGGGGATGAACAATTAGCAGCAATATCTTCCAGCCAAAAGAGAATTTTGTTAACTCGTGATCAAGGTCTTTTAATGCGAAGTTTGGTGACTCACGGCTATTATGTCAGGAATACCCAACCACAACAGCAAATTTTGGCAGTGATGCGACGGTTTGATTTATTTACAGTAGTATCACCTTTTCAAAGATGTTTGCGTTGTAATGGGTTATTGACATCTGTTGATAAAGAATCTGTGATTGATCAATTACCAGCAAATATAGAATTACAGATCCATGAATTTCATCGGTGTCAAGACTGCGCTCAAATTTATTGGAAAGGGTCACACTATACACGACTACAAAATTTTATTGACGAGATAATGGGGAGGGAATAGGGAATAGGGAATGGGGTATATTTTTGCCGATGCCCAATACCCAATATACAATGCCCTATTTGGAAAATACTATGACATTAATATTAGCTCTTGATTTTGGTGGAACTAAACTAGCAGCAGCGACAGTGGAAGCTGGTTCGAGAGAGTGGTTGCGTCATGAAAATCGTCTTTCACCTGCAAATGCAGATGCTTTGAGTGATATAGAAATTATGCGATCGCTCATTGATTCTGTATTAGATAGACGCAAACCCGATGCTATTGGTGTCAGCTTTGGTGGTCCAGTAGACGCAGCCACTGGACTTGTCAGACTTTCCCATCATGTCCCCGGTTGGGAAAATATTCCCCTCAAACAACTGCTAGAAGAAGAATATAACGCTCCGGTCAGTGTAGATAATGATGCTAATGTCGCTGCAATTGGTGAACATCGTTTTGGTGCAGGTCAGGGATATGACAGCTTATTTTATATTACCATCAGTACAGGAGTAGGCGGAGGTTGGATACTCAACAATAAACCTTGGCAGGGTGCGGGAGGTATGGCCGGGGAAATTGGCCATATAGTAGTAGATCCCACAGGTCCAGTATGTCTGTGTGGAAAACGCGGATGTGTAGAACGTTTAGCCTCCGGTCCTTACATTGCCCAAAATGCGCGGGAACTACTAGAAAAACAACCTCCTAATTCTGGGGGAGGCACAAAAGGAGATATACTCAGGTATTTAGTAGGTAATGATTTAAACCTCATCACCGGGCAGATAGTCAGTGTAGCTGCATCCAATGGAGATGAATTAGCAAAAGCAGTATTATACAAAGCAGCTTGGGCGCTAGGTGTAGGTATTGGTAATGTGGCTAACCTCATGAACCCCCAACGCTTTGTTTTAGGTGGTGGAGTCACCAAAGCCGGTGATAGTTTTTGGGCTATTGTACGTAAGGTGGCACAGGAAACCGCATTACCAGAAGTGAATTTTGAAGTTGTACGGGCTGTTTTGGGAGATGATGCGCCTTTGTGGGGCGCTGTGGCTTTAGGTTTGGATGTGTTGCGGTAATTACACCAGAATATGGCTTACGCCACGCTACGCTATCAGGAGTCAGAAGGAAGAAGAGGAGGAATTATGCTGTAATGTCATTATTTTAGCGATCGCGTTTTTTCCCATAGTGTGATGTAGACGAACTATCACCAGACTTTTTTGCTGCCTTATAACCCGATCTCCGGGGTGCTGTTTTCCGTTTAGCAGTAGCGCCAGCAGTCTCTTGGTCACGTCCCGGTTGGGGTTTTTGTCTGCGTCCATTTTGAATTGGTTCCGGCTTAATATCGGGGTTGACTCCAAAACCAGCAACCACTTCCAATGACAACGGCTGCTTGATCAGTTTTTCGATATCTGCCAACAAATGGAACTCATCAACACACACCAAAGATACCGCTTCACCTTTTGCACCAGCGCGGCCTGTGCGACCAATCCGATGCACATAATCTTCTGGTACATTGGGTAAATCAAAATTGACAACATGGGGTAATTCACTGATATCCAGACCCCTGGCAGCAATATCCGTGGCTACAAGTACCTGTAACTTACCATCCTTGAACTTTGCTAAAGCGTGGGTACGCGCCCCCTGACTCTTATTCCCGTGAATTGCCAATGCTTGAATGCGGTCTTCATTCAACTGCTTCACGAGACGATCTGCACCGTATTTAGTCCGAGTAAACACTAGAACTTGATACCAATCATCTTGTTTAATTAAGTGAGCAAGTAAGTGACGCTTCTTGTCACGGTCTACCTGATAGGCTCTTTGTGCTATTGTATCTGCGGTAACGTTGCGGCGTGCTACCTCAATCATCGTCGGGTGATTCAGCAAACCTGCGGCTAGTTCCTTGATTTTATCAGAAAAGGTAGCAAAGAATAACAAATTTTGGCGCTGCTTAGGCAAAATCGCCAGAATCCGCCGGATATCCCGAATAAAGCCCATATCCAGCATTCGATCAGCTTCATCCAACACCAAAACCTCAACCCGTGATAGGTTCACAGTTCCCTGTTCCAGATGGTCTAGCAGTCTTCCAGGAGTAGCAACCAGAATATCTACACCACTTTTCAACTGTCGTTTTTGCGGATTTATACTCACCCCACCGAATATCACCGTTGATTTCAGTTTCAGGTACTTACCATAATCATGCACGTTTTCCTGTATCTGGGCGGCGAGTTCCCGTGTAGGGGTGAGAATTAACGCCCGAATAGGCATCCATCCAGTAGGATTACTTTTAACGTTGTTGTTTGACGACAACTGATGTAGAAGTGGCAAAGTGAAACTCGCCGTTTTTCCCGTACCCGTTTGAGCGCCCGCCATTAAATCACCACCAGATAATACAGCGGGAATTGCCTGTGTTTGGATGGGTGTGGGTTTGGTGTAACCTAACTCTGTGACTGCGCGAATAATTTCATTGGACAAGCCGAGATTAGAAAAAGACATAGAACTCCGTAAATAACATCGGCCTGTCGCTCATTACAGCGTCAGTCTTAGGCGGAATGTG